>DCVX01000014.1 GCA_002328805.1 Candidatus Dojkabacteria bacterium UBA2177 | reverse complement strand
AATGTATTTCCTCAATCGCAGACAGAAAATATTCTAGTATCCCTACCCCATTTGAAATCATACAAGTATCCCCAGATGAACTAACCCTTAAGCAGGGGAAGAAAGAAGCTAATAAGCTTGGGTTAAATAAGCGTCAATACATACAGGTAAGAGATCCTAAAAAGGGAAAGCCTTTTGCTCTTAAGATGGCCCTTAAGAAAGCACAAGGGGATATTATAATTCTCACAGATGGAGATGTATATTTTGAAAAAAATGCCGTTAAAAAACTTGTAGATCCATTTAAAGAAGAAAATGTAGGAGGTGTTAGTGGTAGACCCAAGTCACAAGATAAGAAGGATAATTGTTTTGGATACTGGGGACATCTTTTATCAGATTCTGCAGACCATAGAAGGAAAAAAACTATGGAGAAGATCCAAGGAGAAGATTACTATGTAGGGAGGGATTCCTTCTTTCCAATGAGTGGGTATATTATGGCAATCAGGAATATAGATTTTAATATCCCAGAGGATGTTTTATCTGACGATGCCTATATTTCCTATTCTTTGAGGAATATGAACCTAGATATCGCCTACGCTCCTAAAGCAGTGTGTTATGTTAAATACCCAACAAATCTAAGCGATTATTACAAGCAGAAGGTTAGATCTCTTGGGGGATTTAAACAATTAAAAAGGATGGGTGTATTTCAGAGGGATAAACAGAGTAGAAGTTTTTTAATTGAATTATCTTATACATTTTTCGTTCTTAAGTATGCATCTAATATTAAAGAGTTTTTTTGGTCTATATTGTTATTCCCTGTTAGATTAATAACCTGGATTAGAATATTCTGGGAGAGAGATATTCTTAAAAAAGGAATGCCTAAAGGTGGGTGGGAGAGGATAGAGAGTACGAAGTAAAAAATAAAAAGGGACCTGTTCTGGGTCCCTTCTAACTTCGTATTTAACAAAAGATTACCACCTAAAGTGTGCAAATGCTTTATTAGCCTCTGCCATCCTCTCGGTATCTAACTTCTTCTTAACTGCATCTCCTTCTCCATTGTAAGCAGATACTAATTCATTCATTAGAATCTCTTCAAAGGACTTCCCAGACTTATTCCTAGCAGCATCCACAATCCACCTAACTGCTAAAGCTTCCTGCCTTCTAGGTGTTACTGGAACTGGAACTTGATAATTAGCTCCTCCTACCCTTCTAGCTTTAATCTCTAAAGCTGGTCTTACATTATCTATCGCCCTCTCAACAAATGTAATAACATCTTTTTCTTTAACTTGCTCTGCTCCGTTTTCTAAAGCTGTATAAACCATTCTCTCCGCTATCGATTTCCTCCCACCCTGCATAACCTTATTTATGAGCCTTCCAATGATCTCACTCTTATATTTCCTATCCTTCTTCTGTTCTCTTTTCTTTGCTCTTTTTCCTCTCATAGTAGTTTCTTTAAATTAAAAACGAATTATTCTTCCATATCTTCAATCTTAACACCATATTTGGACCTAGCCTTTCTTCTTCCTTTTACACCCGCTGTATCATACTTACCTCTTACAACAATATATTTAACACCAGGAAGGTCTCTCTTTCTACCTGCTTTAACAAGAACAACTGAGTGCTCTTGTAGATTATGTCCCTCTCCTGGAATATATGCAGTGACCTCCATACCATTAGAGAGTCTTACCCTAGCAACTTTTCTCAAAGCTGAGTTAGGCTTTTTAGGTGTCATTGTCTTAACTTGGAGGCATACACCTCTCTTAAAAGGATTAGGAGTTTTCTTATATTTATTCTTTAAAGGATTAAAATCCCTAGCAAGCTGTATATGTTTAGCTTTCTTAGATTTCGATTTCCTAGGTTTTCTAATTAATTGATTTATTGTTGGCATAGCGTCGTATTATATATTAAAACTGTCTAAAAATTAAGTTCTGGAATCTTCCTTATATCTTCTATCCTGGCTTTTTCTCCAACTGGAATAGGTCTCCCAATAATTACATTCTCCTTCATACCTCTGAGATAATCCTTCTTCCCAAGAATAGCGGTACTTGTAAGTACTCTTACCTGTTCTTGGAATGATATGGCAGAAAGGAAGCTCTCTGTATACAAAGCTGATGTCTTTATACCAAGGATTTTAGGGATAATCAAGGCCTGATTCTTTCCTTCCTCCAAAAGAAGATCATTTTTAGCCTCTGCAAGGAATCTGTTTACCAAAGATCCAACCAAATAGTCAGAGTCTCCAGAACCAAACACCTTTCCTAACCTAACCATCTGTCTTAGGATAATCTCTATGTGCAGGTCATCTATTGTTACACCCTGTTCATTGAATACCTTCTGGACTTCGTCTAGTATATATTTCTGAGCAGTAACCATATTAGCAACTTCTGTCAATTTCTTAGGATCTACAGAGCCTTCTGTTAATTGCTCTCCTGCCTTAACTTTCTGTCCATTCTTTATCAAGATTTCAATTCCAGGAAGAACTGAAATAGTTTCTTCTGCCTTCACTCTTCCCTTAACTGTAAGAATTCCACCTTCTAGAGATACAGTCCCATCGAATGCGGCTTGTCTCTCTACCTCTTCCATATCTATATACATTACCTGCCCAGACTTGACCTCCTGACCATCCTCTACAAGAACTTTCTTTGCTTTGGCTACAACATAATACCTTGTCATCTTCTTCTCTCCGATGATTGTTATTACAGCAGATTCGTCTTCAGCAACTTCAATATTTGCTTTTCCATCTATAGAGGCTATCTCTGCTTCCGCCTTTGGTGTTCTTGCTTCAAATAGCTCTTCAATTCTAGGAAGACCTTGGGTGATATCAACCTTTGCAACACCTCCCTTATGGAAGGTCTGCATCGTCATCTGTGTACCAGGTTCGCCAATGGACTGTGCAGCAATAACGCCAACAGCTTTACCCATCTCTATCTCCTCATCATTCTCCAGGTTCAAACCGTAACACTTCTTACAAATTCCTAGTGGAGCTTTACATAGTATAGGAGTTCTTACATAGACTTCCTCTATTCCTGCATCTAGTATTTCATCAGCGACTTCCTTTGTAATTGTCTCATTCTTCTTTGCAATGGTCTTCTTCCCATCCTTTACATCTTGGGCCAAGACTCTTCCATATATTCTATCTTCAAAATCTTCTCTTCTGTCATCACTTTTCTTCATAACAAATCCTTCTCCTTCGTATCCACAATCATCCCACCTCACAATTACATCGTGGGCAACATCAACCAACTTTCTAGTTAAATAACCAGAAGATGATGTCTTAAGAGACCTATCTGCGATACCTTTTCTCCCCCCATTTGCTGCAACAAAGTATTCAAAGGCACTTAAACCATCTCTATAGTTACTCTTGATCGGCATTGGAACCCAGTTTCCTCTGGAGTCTCTAACAACCCCCTTAATAGTAAGAACCTGTCTTGCCTGAATCTTACCTCCGTTACCACCAGATTCAACCATTTGGTAAATAGAATTATCTTTATCTAACTTTTCCCATGCTTTATCTGCTAATTCTCCAGAGAAGTCATCCCACATATTAGTTGAGATTTTAATCTTCTCCTCCTTCGTCATTAAGCCCTGTAGATAGTTTTCTTGCAACTGCTCATCCTTTTCTTCCATCTTCTTTATTTCGGTCTCAAGATCAAAATCTACTTCAGAATCTCCCATTGCAAATGAGAACCCTAAATCTGTAGCATACTTAAATCCTAGTAACTTAAGATCATCTAGTATTTGAACAACCATCTCTAAAGGATTGTCCTTCTTAATCTCAGTAATTATGTCATTAACAATTTTTATATTAATCTGTTCATTTATAAATGGAAAATCTTCAGGAAAAATACTGTTGAAAATCACCCTCCCAGCAGAAGTATGATGTGTCTCTCCTTTAATCCTTGCAATTATTTCTTCTGAGATACTTATCTCGCCCCTTTCATATGCCTTAATAGCTAAATCCTGATTTGCAAATAATTTTGGTTTCTCTACTCCTTTCATCTCCGTCATTAGGAAAAACCCAATAACCATATCTTTTGCAGGAGTCGCTAAAACCTGCCCATTAGAAATATTTACAATATTCTTTGAGGACATCATATCCCTTTTTGCCTCTTCTTCAGCTTCTTCTGTTAGAAGAATATGCACAGCCATCTGGTCTCCATCGAAGTCTGCGTTAAATGCTTTACATACTAATGGGTGAATTCTAATTGCTTCACCTTCTACTAACTTAGGATAGAATGCCTGGACACTATACTTGTGTAGAGTTGGGGCTCTATTCAATAGCACTGGTCTATTCTTTATGACTTTTTCTAAGATATCCCAAATGGTATCTGATTCCTCCTCGACCATCTCTTTTGCAACTCTTACATTTGGAGCAAGTTCTTGATCCAAGAGTTGGAATATTACAAATGGTTTAAACATCTCTAAAGCAACGGACTTTGGCAAACCACATTGGTCAAATTTCAAACTGGGATCTCCCTCAATAACAGCTCTTCCTGAGTAATCTACTCTCTTTCCTAGAAGATTTTTTCTAAAGATTCCTTTCTTTCCTCTTAGATCATCTGTTAGTGACTGGTAAGGTAATCTCTTACTGTTCATCATTGGCTTAGATGGTCTGTGAGAATTATCTATTAGAGCATCTACAGACTCCTGTAGCATTCTCTTTTCATTTCTCAAAATTACATCAGGCGCTCCTATCTCTATTAGTTTTGAAAGTCTGTTATTTCTATTAATAACCCTTCTGTAAAGGTCATTTAGGTCTGAAGTTGCAAACTTTCCTCCAGATAGAGGAATAATTGGCCTTAACTCTGGCGGTAAAACTGGGAGAGTATTTAGAACCATCCATGTTGGACTGATTCCATTATTCTTGAAACCCTCCAAGTATTGTATCCTTCTAGTAGTCTTTGCCCTCTTCTCACCCCTTTCTTTATCTGACTTAATTCTTAATCTCCTTATCTCTTTATCTAAGTCTAATTTCTCCAGAAGTTTCTCAATTGCCTCGGCACCCATCATTGCTTCAAAGAAGACTAAATCTCTCTCCATAAGGTCAGTGTATTCATCTTCTGAAATCACACTTCCTACTTTCACCCTTCCTATTATTTGGTTAATTCTCTCGTAGAAGGAATCTATCTCTTCTTCTTTCTCTGCAAATTCTTTTCTTACTTTAGCAAGAGCTTGATTCCTCTTATGTTCTATCTGACTAATCTTAAAGTCGTTGCCCTTATCCTTAGACTTCTTAAGTTCCTTAAGCTGGTTGTCGTATTCCGATTCTGTAAGCTTGAGCTCTTCCTTAAGTTCATCTTCTAATGCTGCAACTTCTTCCTCCTTGAGTGCTGCTGCTTTCTTCAGCATTTCGGATCTTTTTTTCTTCTCTATCTCAACAACCATATATCTAGTGTAGTAGATAACAGAGAGTATCTTTTTATGAGGAATGTCTAAAACGATAGCCATCTTGTTAGGAATTCCGTATGCAAACCAAACATGTGTTACAGGAACAACAAGATCTATGTGCCCCATTCTCTCTCTCCTAGAATCTTTTGTTGTAACTTCCACACCACATTTATCACAGACTATTCCCTTATATCTAATCTTCTTATATTTCCCACAGTAACATTCATAGTTTTTTGTAGGACCAAAGATTTTTTCACAGAATAATCCGTCTGGTTCAGATCTAAAGGTTCTGTAGTTAATGGTTTCTGCTTTTGTAACCTCTCCGTAAGACCATTCCAGAATTTGGTCTGGGGATGCAAGGGTTAATTGCAGAACATCAAAATTTTCAAAACCGTTTTTATTTTTCTTCATCTTCTTTAACCTCCTCTTGGGTTTGTTGAGTTGAAATTAAATCCAAATTCAGGCAAAGGGCATTTAACTCTTTAACCAGAACTTTAAATGATTCAGGGATATTTACATTCTCTATTTTATCCCCATGTATTATTGCCTTATATGCAGCAGATCTACCTTTAATATCGTCTGACTTAATGGTCAACATTTCTTGAAGAGCATAAGGGGCAGCATGTGCCTCTAATGCCCAAACCTCCATTTCTCCAAATCTCTGGCCTCCCATTTGTGCTTTACCACCAAGTGGCTGTTGAGAGACAGCGGTGTATGGTCCAGTAGATCTAGCATGTACTTTCTCCTCAGCTATATGATGTAACTTAAGAACATACTTTGTTCCAACAGTTATCTTTCTTGGGAACTTGTTTCCTGTCCTTCCATCATAAAGGGTTTCTTTTTCGCTCATATCTGCATTTACTTTCTCCATTTCTTTCTTCAACCATTCTAGGTTTTCTCCTTCAAATATTGGGAATGCTAATTTTTCATTCAGCATCTTTGCATATTTACCAAAGTGAACCTCTTCTGCCTGTCCCATATTCATTCTCTTAAGGAATGTTGGGGTCAAAACAATATCTACAGGTTCTCCGTCCTCAGTGAATGGCATATCTTCAACAGGCCTAATTGCAGCAATGGTATTCTTGTCTCCATGTCTGCCTGCAATCTTATCACCAAAGTCAATCTTCTTTGTATCTGCTACCCAAACCCTTACCTCATGTAAGACTCCTGGTCTCAACTTGTCACCCTTATCTGCGGATAATACTTGGCTTCTAATAACAATTCCTTCCTCCCCATGAGGGATTCTTAAGGAGTTATCTCTTACATCACTGGCAGACTCTCCGAAGATTGCTCTAAGAAGTCTCTCTTCTGCAGTGAGTTCTTTCTCTCCTCTAGGAGCAACAACTCCTACAAGAATATCTCCAGATTTGACTTTCACTCCATCTCTTATTATTCCTCTGTCATCTAATTTCCTAAGGATTCTTTCATTAACATGTGGGATATCTGCTGTTATTACCTCAGGTCCCAATTCCGTATCTCTAACCGATACGGTATATTCCCTAATATGTATAGAGGTCAAAAGATCTTTTCTAACTATCCTCTCAGAAATAATAACTGAGTCCTCGTAGTTATATCCTTCGTAGAACATGAGTGCTGCCTTTAGGTTTATACCTATTGCAAGTTCACCATTTTCCATCGTAGGACCATCTACTAGAACATCTCCTTTCTTAAATTTGTCTCCAATATTAACAACTGGAGTTTGAGAAAAACTTGTGTTGTCATTACTCCTGTAGAAAGTTATAAGATTATAATCTTTTAATCCTTCTTTCTTATATTTAACAGATAATTTCTTAGCATCTACATAGAGAACTTCTCCATCGTCTTCAGCAAAAATACCCCAAGAAGCTTGCCTTCCTACAACTTCCTCCATTCCAGTTCCAACAAGAGGAGTCTCTTGCTTTACCAAAGGGACGGCCTGTCTCTGCATATTTGATCCTGTCAGAGCACGCATAGCATCATTGTGTGACACAAAAGGAATTAGTGCCATACCAAGTCCTGCCTGTTGGCTTGCTAAAACGTCCACATATTTTACAATCCCAACATCTTCCATCATAAAATCTCCTCCATGTCTAACAGGAACAAGAGAATCCACAATATTGTTATCGTCATCTGTTGTGATGGTTGCTGTAGATATGTAGTACTTTTCCTCATCCATAGCATCTAGATATTCTATATCCCCAGTTATGAATGGCTTAACTTTGACCTTCTTTAAGTCTTTTATCTTTGCAATTTTCTCTGCTAGTTTTTCATCTACTTTCTCACCCTTCTTTGCGACTAATTTCTTACCGTCTTTTACAGTCTCACCAATAATTCTGTTCACCAAATTTGTCTTATTATTATTCACCTCGTTTTCAACTCTTCTGTATGGAGCCTCTAAGAAACCAAATTCATTAATTCTTGCTAACATTGCAAGTTGGACAACAACACCAATATTTGAACTCTCTGGACTTGTTACTGGGTCAAATTTAGAATAGTGAGAGTTGTGAACCTCACGAATTGAGAAAGTTGCTCTCTGCTTTGCAATTCCCCCTGGCCCTCCTGCTGTCACTTTTCTCTTATTCTCCATTTCAGACAGTATATTGGTCTGATCCATGAAGCTAGAAAGTGCGTTAGAACCAAAGAAGGACTGTATTGAAGCAGAGATTGGCTTTGTACTTATAAGCATAGAAGGAGTTACCTTTGCATCTTGTCCATACAAACTCATCTTGTCTCTAATATTTTTCTCAAGTCTCTTTATTCCATTATTAAGTTGCCTCTCTAAAATTTCTCCAACACTCCTTATTCTTCTATTGCTGAGGTGGTCGATATCATCAGGCTCAACCTCACCATTATTCATCTGGATTAATCTCTTTACTATCAATGTGATATCAGAAGGATAAAGTCTTACTTGGTCTGGGTCGTTGATATCGTAATCAGTATTAAGTTTTCTATTTAATTGGTATCTACCGATTCTTCCTAGATCAAATTTTCTAGAATTAAAGAAGTTACTCTTTATATACCTCTCTGCACTTTCTAAAGTGACAGACTCATCTGGCCTAAGTTTATTGTAAATACTAATAACTGCTTCCTCCTTATTATTAGTAAAATCTCTAGCAAGGGTCGCCTCTATATATTTATTCTCCTCATTTGTATCTACATCCTTAAACAATTTCCTAATGTCATCATCACTCTCCCAACCAAGAACCCTTAAAAGTTCTGTTATTAAAACCTTTGGCCTCTTTGGCAAAATCCTCATAGAGATAACATTGTGCTTGTTTGTATCAATCTCATACCAAGGACCTCTTCCCGGCATAAGCCTTACCTTATATAAGGTTCTAAGTGGAAGTTTGTCAGATGCCTCATATAATACTCCCTCAGATCTAACAATCTGGTGAGTTACAACTCTTCTTACTCCATTGAAAACAAAGACTCCATCATCTGTCATTACTGGAACATCTGTGACAAAGATCTCCTGCTCCTTTATCTCTCCAGTTCTATTATTAAGAAGCTGGACTTTAGCATAAACGGGAGCCTCATAAGAGAGTCCCTTTGTTATTGCTTCCTCTATACTTCTGTAGGGGTCTCCATATTTAAAATCTTTGAATTCCAAGGTCCACATTCTCTCCATCGTATCCTTAACAGGATTGATCTCAGAAAACAGCCTTTGGAATCCATTCTCCAGAAAATCTGCAAATGAAGCCTGCTGTGCTTCTATTAGATTAGGGAATTCTACGTCCCCAGAATAACCTAATCCCAGATTTATTCTTCCGGATCTATTGCGCTTGGGTTTTACCATAGGATATATTGTTAGTAATATTATAAGGTATTACAAATAGGGGCCATATAAACTCCTGATTCGGAAATCAAATTATACCGCCCTTAAAGGCAAAATTAAAGACTCGAAGGATATTATCATATTTATATATAATAGTCAAAGCTTTTTGTTGTATTTTAGAGCTTTATATCAAATATATCCTTTTTAGTTCTTTTTTTGTAGATTTATTATATACTTTAAGGCTGACTTTGTAAAAATACCTTTAATATAATATTATATACCATAAAATGCCCAGAAAAAAGAAGAAAAAAGCAATAACGATAGAGAGTAGCGAAACAAAGATTTTGTCTGGTTTGATACTATTTATACTAGGCCTGATAGTCCTAATTTCCCCATTTATGCAAAATCATTCCTCCTTGTTTGACCAGATAACTCTGGCTCTTGGCTACGCTGCTATTGCTTGGGGTACACTAACAATATATCTCTCATTAGCACTCTTAGCAAAGAAAAAGAAATTCTTTTCAGTTAAACAATCTGTTGGGTTATTATTTTTTTCTATCTGTTTAAACATTCTTCTCTCCTTCTGGCTCATAGAAGAGCAACTCAATGACACAGAGGCACTAAGAGGAGCAGGAGGACAACTTGGAAAAGCTCTTCACCTTTCTTTAAACGGATTCGTTGGCAGCTTCATAGAGATAATAATAATCCTGATAGTTCTAGTCATCTCCTTCTCCCTAATAACAGCAACTCCACTGCAACAAATCTTTGAATTTCTAGAAGATTCTGTCCCAGAAGGAAAAGAGAAAGAAGGAACTGGATTAAAAGGCTTCCTCAAAAAACTCAGTTCCCCAGAATTACCTGAAGATGTAAAGATAGAGAACGGGGATGAAGCAGAAGATGATATTAAAGTTGAAAGCGAGGAAGAAGTCCAGAGAAGATTAGACAATATCCTTGCAACTGACGATAGTGCAGAAGAAGAGAAACAAGTAGAGGAAGACCTTGTAAAACAAGTACCTGTACCTGAAGACACTGAAGAGAAAGAGCCAGAGGGACCTAAATTCCCAAATTGGCAATTCCCAGAGGCCGAAATTCTTCAAAAACCAGAAATAAAAGAACAAGATAAAGAAGTTTATAAAGACAAAGCTAAAGTAATAGAAGCAACTCTTAAAAACTTTGGAATAGACGCTAAAGTCGTTGCAGTAGCAATTGGTCCTACAGTCCTAAGATTTTCCCTAAGTATAAGCGTTGGAGTAAAGGTCTCAAGAATCAAAAACCTTAGTAATGATTTGGCTTTAGCCCTTGCCTCTCAGAGTTCCTCAGTAAGAATTGAAGCCCCCATACCAGGAACTTCTTATGTAGGAATAGAGATTCCAAACCCAACTCCAAACTATGTATATGCTAGAGAAATGATTACAAGACTTAGAAAAGAGGAAGATAAATATGAACTTCCTCTAATATTAGGAAAAGATATCACTGCAAAAACACAAATTAAAGATTTGGCAAAAATCCCACACCTACTTGTAGCAGGAGCTACAGGAACAGGAAAGTCCGTTGCCATAAACTCCCTGTTAACAGGACTCCTTATGACAAAGAGCCCAGATGAGGTTAAATTCATAATGATTGACCCTAAGATGGGTGTAGAGATGGCAATATATAATGGTATTCCTCACCTTCTTAACCCTGTGATAACAGACTCAGAGGCTGTCATAAATGCCTTGCAGTGGACAATTGACGAGATGATGCGAAGATATAGGCAACTCAAGCAACTACGTGTTAAAAAGCTCACAGAGTACAATAAAAAAGTTGGTTACCTTGCAATGCCTTACATAATAGTAGTCATTGACGAGATGGCTGACTTAATGCTTACCTCCGGAGTAGATGTAGAGACCAAAATCCAGAGACTGGCACAAATGGGTAGAGCCGTAGGAATACATTTAATCCTTGCAACACAGAAACCTACAGTCAATGTAATTACGGGCCTCATTAAGTCTAATATTCCTGGGAGAATGGCCTTTGCAGTCGCTACAAATATGGACTCAAGAGTAATATTAGACGAATCTGGGGCAGAAACACTCTTAGGAAACGGGGACATGCTATACAAAGATCAGACCACACCTAAAGCACTCAGAATCCAGGGAACTAACACAACTACCGAGGACTCTGAAGCTGTCATAGCAGCAATAAAAGAGCAACTAGCAGAAGAAGAACCTTCCTATTCTGACGACCTGACAGAAGCTATTGAAAAAGGTCCACAAGAAAGTCTAAAAGGAGGCCCAAAAGAGAGAGATCCGGAATTTGAAAAAGCACTATCCATTGTAATCTCCAATCAAAAAGCGTCGGCTTCCTTCCTTCAAAGAAAAATGCGAATTGGCTATAACAAAGCCGCTCGCTTAATAGATCAACTACATCAAGCAGGAGTAGTCGGTCCTCAAGATGGTTCTAAGCCAAGAAAAGTATTAATAACATCCCCAGATCAAATCTCCGACAAACTCAAAGAGGATGACTCAGAAACCACAGAGGAGTAAAATAGAGAAATGATTACCGCAGGAGAAGTCTTAAAAAACAAGAGGGAATTACTTAAAAAAAGCCTAGAAAAAGTTTCTGCAGACACTAAAATCCAGAAACGCTTCCTCGAATATATTGAAAACAACCAATTTGAATACTTCGATTCGGAAGTTTTCCTAACAGGCTTTATTAAAATATATGCAGAATACCTAGACCTAGACACAAGTAAAGTTCTTGCGTTATACAGAAGAAGCAATCCAAACAAAACTACAAGAAATACTAGCAACAAAAAGGAGGATCCTAAACCCTCGAAAAAACTCAGAAAGAAACCAACGCTCGAACCAAAACTAGTAATAACAATATTGCTTGGGATATTTTTACTAGCCATTTTTGCATACATAGGGTTCCAAATATACAAGTTCCAAAGACCTCCATCGCTGGAGATAACCTCCCCAGTCTCCGACAGTGAAGTCCAAACTAAAGATATCGTAGTTGAAGGCAAAACAGACTTGGAGAGCATCATTGAAGTAAACGGCACAGCTGTAGAAACCAATGAGCGGGGAGAATTCAGCTACGAGGTAACACTAAAAGAAGGCCTCAATACAATCACCATTAAAGCAAGAAAAAATAATGCCCTAGAAAAAATAGAAACTATTAACGTCACCTACGCCATAGACATACATACAGAGGAGGAGGAACAAGAAGAAAAGATCACAGAAAATACCATAAGAATAGAAGTTTTTGATTCTCCTGCGTGGGTAAGATTGGATATAGATGGAGAGAACAAAATCTCACAAGTCCTAGAACCTACCGAGAAAGAATTCATTATTAAAGAGAACCTCTACATCATCACAGGAAGAGTAAAAAATACAAGAATCTACTTTAATGACAACCTACTAGAATGGAAAACAAACCAGACAACAGGAGTCGCAGAATTAACATGTCAAATGGAAGAAGGAGAACTATTATGTCAATAAAATCCTAATTTGCTAGGAAATGATATAATACTGCCACCTATGACTTCTTCTAACAATCAGATCGAAGAGATAAAAAACAGGCTGGACATTGTTAATGTAGTTGGCAAATACGTCAAGTTGAAACAAGCTGGGAAAAACTATGTAGGCCTTTGTCCCTTCCATAACGAAAAAACACCATCATTTGTTGTAAGTCCTGACCTCCAGAGATATAAATGTTTTGGTTGCTTAGAATCTGGAGATATCTTTAATTTCCTACAGAAGATAGAGAATATCGACTTCCCTGAAGCACTAGAAAAACTAGCAAAAGAGGCTGGAGTAGAACTTAAAAAACAGGAAGGATTTTCAAAATATAAAATACTGGAAGAAATCAATTACAAAGCTACTCATTACTACTACAGCCAACTTAAAGAAAATAAAAAAGCGATGGATTATCTTGAAAAAAGAGGCTTTAATAAAGAATCCATTAAAAACTTCGGAATAGGATATGCCCCCAAAAAACCAGAACTTAGAAAATATCTACTTAGAACTAAAAATTATTCTCAAAGGCAATTATTAGACTCTGGCCTCTTTACATTAAAAGATAAGGTTGTAAAAGAGAAATTCTATGATCGCATAATGTTCCCTATCAGATCCACACGAGGCACAGTTCTTGGCTTCACTGGAAGAGTCCTTCCTGGAAACGACTGGGGACCTAAATATATGAATTCCCCAGATACACCAATCTTCCACAAGAAGGAAAACCTTTTTGGACAGTATGAATCTCGCCAAGAGATAAGAAAAAAAGACCTTGCAATAATATGTGAGGGATCCACAGATGTTGTCAGTGCACACCAACACGGAATCAAAAATATTGTAGCCCCTCTAGGAACAGCACTAACGAAAGAACAATTAGAAAAACTTTCTAAAACAACAAAGAATATTCTCTTCTTCTTTGACAGTGACAAAGCTGGTCAAGACGCATTAATAAGAGGATTCAAGATTGCTTCAGAACTTGGACTTGCCCCTTATGCAGCAAGCCCAGAACCATACAAAGACATTGACGAGCTCCTTCAGAACGAAGAAAAGCTTATGAAGAGGAAGATAACTAACAAAGCAGAGGCGTTTTCCTTTATACTAAGCACTTACTTGGAGAATAAGAACCTTAATAGGCTAGAGGACCTAAATGAGGTGAAAAACCTTATAGGTCTTCTAATTTCTTCCGTCTCCGACAAAACCTTGTTAAACCTTTATAAAATGAAGGTTAGAAACATCACTAAAATAGACCTCTTTGAAGGGGGTGGCGAAAAACCCTATAAATACGGCAGAAAAAGACCCTCCTTCCAAGTCCACATGAAAGAGCCTGATAGTAAAGTCTATAGGGGATACTTGCAACTGCTTCTTTTACTAGATGAAATTGATGAAGAATTTCTTGTTGATAAAAAGTATATACTACCTACCCAACTTCAGCAACTCTACATAGAAATTCTTAAAAATTACAAAAGGGGGAAAGAGAAATTATACTCTATCCTACACGAAACAGATGGAATTACCGAAATCTTCGAAGATATAATCTTTAATCTAACAGTCATCCCAGAACAAGAGGAAGAGATAAAGGAGGAATTAAAGAAACTCGCAGGAAAAATAAAGTCCCTTTACCTAAAAGAGCAACAGAGAATACTTAGTCAGAAAGTTGCCATAGCTGAAGAGAAAAGGAACACAAAAGAGGCAGAAAAATACCTAAAAGAACTTGCACAAATAAATAAACTTTTACAAGAGAATTAAGATGCCGGACATATCAGATTATGACAAACTAAACTACGATTACTCTCAATACTGGCAGGAAAGACTTTATGAGAACCTTGCAGAGAAAAACCTTTTAAACAAAGTCTTCGAGAATCATAGAGGGAACTGGTTTCTAGATGTAGGAGGCTCATACGGAAGAATTGCCTCTACATATTACAACTCTTACAAATATCCAGTTATTTTGGATTATTCCCTGAACACACTAATTAAAAACAAAGAGATTATTAAAAGCAGATATCCAAAAATAACCTTAATAGCAGCTAATGCTTACAAAATGCCATTTAAAGAAAGCTCTTTTGATGGGGGATTAATGGTCAGGGTCCTACACCATATAGAAAAACCTGAAGAATATTTTAAAGAAGCAAAAAGAGTTTTCAAGAAAGATGCCAGATATGTTCAAGAGTTTGCAAATAAGGTTCATATTAAGGCTAAGATAAAGGCTTTATTCAGAAAAGATTTTGAATTCTTTTCAGAAGAACCATATGAACAACCCATTGGAGAGAACCTAGAAGGTTCCAAGAAAGAAGAAGGTGGAATATTCCTTAACTACCACCCTTCCAATATAAAGTCCTTATTAGAAAAAAATGATTTCATTATCGAAAAAAAACTAGGTTGTTCTTTCTTAAGATCACAAACCATTAAAAAATTTTTAGGAAGTGAAGTTATGATCTTCCTTGAAAAGATACTCCAAAGGACACTCTCTTGGACCAATATTCCTCCAAGCATTTTCTTTCAAACAACCCTCAAGAAAAAGGCTTTAGGCAAAGAAGTAGAACAGGGTTCCAATTTAAGAGATATCCTTGCTTGCCCTTCTTGCAAAGGAGATCTAACTTTTGAGGGAGAAGGTTATGCAGAATGTAAGAAGTGCAATCTAGAATTTTCTAAAAAAGATGATATCTGGGATTTTAGGATAGAATAATGAAGAAATCCCTCGGACAAAACTTTTTCGTTAACAAAAATCTCTCTGCACAGATTGCAGACATAGTGTTGAAGGAAAAGCCTGATGTAATAGTGGAAATAGGACCTGGGCAAGGAGCATTTACACAATTTTTCATTAAAGAAAATATTGATTTTTTTGCTGTTGAGAAAGACGATAACCTATCATTGGAATTAAAGCATCTCTACCCATCCATAACCGTTAAAAATGTTGATTTCCTAGATTGGGATTTCTCCGAATTAGATCCCTTTAAAGAGAAAAAGATTACATTTTTTGGGTCCCTACCATACAATGTAAGTAAGAAAATTATTAAAAAGATCATAACCTCAGAATTCTTCAATTCCCCAAGTTTTTTTATAATACAAAAAGAAGTTGCAGAAAAATACTGTGCTAGAGAACCAAACAACAACTATCTCGCTCTAAGCACAACCTTGTATGCAGATACAAAAAAACTGTTTAATATCTCCCCAGAGTCTTTTAAGCCTAGACCTGATGTAAATAGTACATTCATACAATTTATACCTAAAACTGTTCCCTTAAGGAACAGTAAAGCCTTTGAAAAGTTCCTACATGATGCTTTTAGGCAACCTAGAAAAACCTTAAAAAATAACCTTGGGAGAGACTATTCCTTCACCAAGGAAGATATAACCCCTCTGCTTCAAGAAAGACCTCAGCATCTCTCCCTAGAGCAATATTTATACCTTTTCAATAATGTTGCGTAGCTTTTGATATAATGAAAAGATGAAGAGGGAAAAGAAGAAGAAAGAACTCCAACAGGAGTCCAAGCAATTGGAACTAGGTATTAAAGAACCTTTTAAGAACAGGTTTTTCAAGATAAAAAGATCCATAGATTTTGCAGTATTAAGGTTTGAAGTTAGAAAATTCTTAAAAGATCCTCTCGTTTGGGCAACATTAACAATCGGTCTTGTTTTAATAGCTCAACAAATATCCATTATACTGGAGAATTTTTCAACTCTACCAGTATACGTCCCAATATTCAGGCATTTCTTGTCAGCAGAAAAGAAGCTTGCACAGAGAGATTACATATTTATATTCCCCATGATTTCCTTAATAGCACTTTTACTTTCCATGCTTTTTACTTCTAGGTACTATAATAACGAAAAGAAGCTAACCAGACTCCTTCTTTTCTCTTCTTTGTTAGCTAGTATTTCACAGAGTCTTATTTTAATTGACTTAGTAAATCTTTTTTAATATGGACTTCTCTTCTACAACCGAGCTTCTAATGGGATTATTTAACAGAATCCCTGGATTTATACAAAATACTGCATATGCAAAATATATCGAATACTGGCCGATATTTTTGATAGGTTTTGTTATAGCACTCCTTCTTACACCAATACTAGGTTATATCGCCTTAAAATTTAACATCACCTATGTTCCTAAAAAAGGGAGAGGCGACAGAGAGTTCGACAACCCTCTTAAAGCCCTCCATGAAGGGATAACTCCATCTCTAGGGGGGCTAGCAATAACCCTGCCAGCATTCATTGCAATATTGGTGTTTTTCAAAATAGACAGCTTTACATTACCTATCCTGGTATCTCTTTTTATTCTTATTGTGGGAGCAACATTGGATGACATATTCAACTTGCCTGCAAAAGTCCAACTGCTTTACCAGATTCTTGCCGCAGGAATAATTGCTTTTTCAATACTAAATATCACCTCTATTCCCTTCTTTAACCTAGATTTAAGTGCCATAACATACAATTTCTCAATATTTGGAATAGAGCAATCACTTGCACTTCCCGGAGATATCTTTCTTTTCTTCTGGATACTTGTTTGCATAAATGCTGTTAAGTGGACAGCGGGCTCTCCTGGAATAATTGAGGCTAATTCTTTTGTAATATTCTCCCTAATATTTGTTATAGCAATGAGAGACATGTCTGTTTTCTCTTCTACAATAAGTATTTTGATCGCAGGAGGATTACTTGCATTCCTAATATTCGCATTCCCCCCTCAGAAGATTATGACTGGCTCTGCGGGGAAATCTGTTTATGGTTTCCTTATATGTATCCTGGCTATCGTGGCAGATGCAAAGATTTCAACAACCGTAATGCTCCTCATGCTGCCTTTAATAGACTTTATTTATGTAATAATAAAGAGACTTTTGGTATACAAGCCTAAGAGTCTAGGGGACCTAATGAAGTTAAGTGGTCCAGATCATTTACATCACCAGTTAATGAATCTAAACCTTTCAAGGGCACAACTTGTACTAATAGAGATGTCCGCAACTCTGCTTCTAGGATCATTTGCCATCTTAACAACAGGAGCTATTAGATACTTCACATTAGTAATTTCTTTGGCATTAGGAATAGCATTCATTGTTTACATAAACATAAGAGCCTCTAAAAAGAAGAAAGAGCAGGAGAAGAAAGAAAGCCCTGAATCTAGATATTCTTACTAAAAAGTAAATCTCCATTTCTCTAGAATTATGTATCCAAAAAGGCAAGACTATAGGTCCTGGAAGCACAACTGTTTAAAACATATAATTAAGAGTTATGAAAAAGAACAAAATTGCCTTAATAACAATTTTTCTGATACTAGCTATCTCCGTTTTGCTCTACTTTATTCCAGTTAACCAATTAATAGGGAGACTTCCTTTTATTAATCGTTTTTACAACAATACAACCTTAGAAATTAGTACAAAAGCTGGAGTCGCTAGAGTCTGGATAAACGGACAAGATTATGGGGAGACTCCAACAAATATTGAAGACCTCCCAGAAGGTTCCTACCTTGTAGAACTTCAAAAAGTGGTAGAAGAGGAGGCTTTTTACAAAAAACATTCATTCCAGATAGAGTTAACACGAAACACTTCCGCAAGAATAGATTTGGAAATAGGACCAGAAGACTTGCTTCATGGAGCAATCATTTACTACACACCTATAAGAACAACCTCAGACGAAGGCTTCTTAACCGTAATAAGTAATGTCAACAATTCCAGAGTATTTCTAGATGGAGAATTTTTAAAAGAAAGTCCAATAACAAACCTTAGACTAAGAGAAAGTCAGTATGAGATTAAAGTTTTAGCCCCTGGACATGAAGAAGTAAAAGTCCCAGTGTTACTGCGAAATAATTATGTTCTTAATCTCAAAACATTCCATTTCCCAATCCCTGTAAATTTTGAACCCATAGAGACAGAGACTATTGAAACAGAAAGGGAAATTTCCAGTGAAGAGATAACAGAAGAAACGATAAGCGAGGAAAGTGTAGATGAATAAAACTAAAAAATGAGTAATTTACGATTAAACAAAATAAAACCCCAAACCCCAATAGCCATAATAATCCATGGCGGGAATAGAGTGGGTTATTTAACAGCAAAAACCCTCATAGAACAAGGTTGTTATGTAGTCATTATAGACAAATTTAACAGTGAGACACGAAAATATCTTTCAGAACTTAAGAAGTCTGATCTCTTTGACTTCTTTGACTTCAAAGGTTTTAACTCTCTTTTCAAAAATGTTAAAAGGTTTGACTATCTTTTCTACTTCCTCAATGAGAAATTAAATAAAAAAGAATTCGACAGTAAAGAGTTCCTAAATGAAACAAAGATTCTTGAGGAAACCCTTACCAATACAAGAAAAAACAATGGGAAGTTCTCTCTAATTACATCCCTTGCACTAAATAGAGAATTAGCAAACAGAGTCAATAACGAACGGCTTTCTACTCCATCTCCCTACTCTGCTATGGAACTTCAGAAATATTGCGAAACACTAGCTGCAGAGTTCAAGGACAAATCTAATATTAATCTTCGAATCCTAAGACTAGGAACAGTTATTGGTAGAGGAATAGAGAGAGTTAACAACGAGACTCTAGATGGTCTTCTTACAGATACTGTCCAGAAAAGCCAAATAACCATAAAAGGTGAGGGATTAGATCTACATTCCCTAATACACGAGGCAGATGCTACATACGGAATATTAAAATTATCCTTTTCTGACAATACTAGAGGCGAAGTAATCTCTCTAGCTAACAAAAACAATTACACGACTCTTTCCTTAGCTTACAAGCTTTTGGAACTTAATACTGAGGCTCAAACTATTCGTTTTGTAGAGAATCCCGAGGAGCAATTTCTCATTCAAGATCTTTATGTTCCAGCACCTCATGCATCCAACTATGGTTGGGACCAACAGGTAAGCCTTGAAGAGGCTCTTATAGAGCAAATTCAAAAATACTATGAAGCAACAAATAAGACTTGGGACCTAGATAAAACACCACAAAAGATAAAACAAAAAAAGACAGTTAAAGAAGGAAAAACCAAGCTCGGGGAACTCCTCTCCTCTCTCCTTACCCCCGTTAAAGGAATCTTTGTAAAAAGAAAAGAGAAGAAAATAGAGGGGGGGAAAATAATAAAAAGGTCTTTAATCACTATCTTCCTAATAGCCCTTACATATTTTGTAATATACCCAATAGTTGGGACAGTAATAGGATTACTTTTAATTAATTCTTCCGTCAAAAACATTTCAACCTCTATTCTAGAGATAGATAGAACACAGAGTTCTCAGGAAATAGAATCTTTGGAGAAAAACATCTCCAGAGTAGGACAGAGTGTGGACCAGATGTATTGGATATTCCAAATTTTAGGTAAGAATGAATTGTATGACAACACCACCCAATTAGTTCTTGGAGCTCAATATACTGCACAAGGAGCTAAACAGTTAGTGGATGCTGTATATCCCCTAACACAGTACATGCAGGATTTTGAACCAGCAATAGATTTTCAAACTTCTACTCCCACAACAACAAGAGAATACAGAACTTATTTAGAAGAGATAGAGAAAAACAGTTATAAATTAGAAGAAGCAGATTACAGAATCTCTCTTGCTTCCGAGATAATAACAAACCTTAACACAACAGTATTTCCTAAGGCTCTACAAGACAAGATTATAGAGTTCAAAGAGATTATTGCCCAAATTGAGGAAGGAACAGAATCCTTCAAAGCCGTAAACTCTTTTCTCCCAGATCTCTTAGGAGTAAACGAGAGAAAAAGGTATTTAATCCTCTTCCAAAACGAAGGTGAGATAAGAAGCACTGGAGGTTGGTTAACCAGTTATGGAATCGTAGGCGTAGAGGGAGGTCAAATAAGAGAACTATTCGTTGACGACATTTACAATGCAGACGGAACTTTGAAGATTCAGAACAAGAGGTCGACACCTCCTAGAAGTATGTCTAATGCATTAGAGATAACTAACTGGCCATTCTCCTTAGTAAACTGGTACCCCGACCTAGCCGATACACTCACAGAGGCAGAACCCTTTATCTCTGAGCTTGGAAAGGGCAGTTCTCTTGAAGGCCTAATAACAATCGATGTCTCCTTTGTAAAAGAACTCTTGGAACGATGGGGAGGAATAGAAGTCCCTGGAGAAACAGAACTCATTACAAGTGAAAATCTGGACAGCAAAATATTCCAAATGCACGAGGAGTTTGTCCCTGGATCTACCCAAAAAACAACCTTTTTAGCTAATCTTGCAAACGAAATAGTTAAGAAATTACTCTCTATGAACATTGCCGACCTTATGGGAATGGCTGACATCTTTGAGAAGACCTTAGACGAAAAACATTTACAGGCGACTTTTAAAAACAAGGATGCATATAATTTCTTTAGCTCTAGAAACTGGGCAAACTCCATGAGTAATAAATACAATGATGCTCCAATAGCAATAGATTGGAATTGGGGAGGAAATAAGGCGAATCTATACCTAGATAAAAACTATTCTCTTACCATAAACATAAAAGATGAAGATACCATAGATTTCATATACTCAATAAATGTAGAAAACACCTCTACTGAGAATGTTTACCCAGAAGGAGATTACATAAATTACCAAAGAATATATATCCCTCCTCAAGCAAAGATACTAAGAATTAACGGAATTGAAAACAATGAATATTCTGTTTATAGAGAAAGTGGCTTTAAAGTAATTGGTGGTTGGTTTAACACACCAATCAACTCCATAAATACCTTAGACATCTCATATAGAATAGAGAGAGAAGATGGAGATTCTAATTTCCCAATTGTAATACAGGAACAAAACGCCTTCTTTGATATAAACCTATTTAAACAGCCTGGAGAAAAGAAATTTGCTTACAAACTAGATATCTCCTATCCTTCTACATGGAATTTGGAGAGTTCCCAAGGATTAAATAGTATAAGTAACCAACTCTCTGGAAGATTTGAACTTAATGAAGACCTAGAATTCCCTGTAATTTGGAGAATCCCAAACTAACAATTCTCCAGTTAAACAGAGACCTTTGAATTCTTTTTTAATAATGAATATACTTCAAGAATCTCTTCGAGAGAAATCTTGCTTTGGGAAGCAAACTTTTCAAGCTCTTCGAAACTAAGATCAACATCCAGAGGAGATCTACTACTCATTCCTATCGGGAAAATGTATGTAGCAAGGTTCCTTGATTTACAATTATGGCAAGAAAAGTGTATAATAGCGGAGACTCCAGTGTTCTGGACGACATTAATATCTTCGGGGTTATATGCAGTACCGCACTTATCACAAAACTTTGCCAGAGCATTTAGAAAAGGCTCCTTATTCCCGAATGTGTTATTATCTTTATTGTCCATATATAAAATTATACCACACACTCTGAATGTCAGACAAAAGCAAATCCATCAAATATCTTATTAAAAAAGGAAAAGATCAGGGATTTCTAACCCAAGAAGATCTTCTTGATGTTTTCCCTACAATAGAGGAAGATATAGACCTCCTAGACGAAATCTTTGAAAAGCTTCAAAAGAATGAAATTGAGGTTCTCGAACCAGAAGAAGATGTAGTCGCTCAAGAGAAAGAGGAATTAACTCTAGAGAAAAAAATTAGGATATTAAAAAACATTCAGACAAATATCTCTACAGATGCAATAAGGTCCTATCTCTACGAAATTGGAAGAATTCCCCTCCTAACAGGTGAGGAGGAGGTTATTTTGGCAAAAAGAATAGAACAGGGAGATGAAGAAGCAACACAGCTTTTAATTACCGCAAACCTAAGATTGGTTGTTAGTATTGCAAAAAAGTACAGCAAGAGCAATTTAGAACTACTAGACCTTATCCAAGAAGGCAATATTGGTTTGATGCGAGCCGTAGAGAAATTTGATTACACAAAAGGATTTAAATTCTCTACATATGCAACTTGGTGGATAAGACAAGCAATTACAAGAGCTATTGCAGACCAAGCAAGAACTATTCGTATACCGGTCCACATGATAGAGACCATCAATAAGTTCAATAAAACAAGTAATATACTTGCAACAAAACTTGGACGACCACCTACAGACGAGGAAATAGCAAAAGAGATGGAGATAGAGATAGAGAAGATTGCTGAAATAAGAAAGATAAAACAGAATCCAACATCCCTTGCTACACCAATAGGGGAGGAGAAGGATAGCAAGCTTCAAGATGTTATTCCAGATGACTGGTCCCAATCTCCCGAAGATTACGCAACAGGGGAATACCTCAAAAACCAACTTAGAGATATCCTAGACAGTCTTCAAGATAGAGAAAGACGTGTACTTTCCTTAAGGTTTGGATTAGATGATGGTGTTTCAAGAACTCTAGAGGAAGTTGGAAAAGAATTTGGAGTTACCCGAGAAAGAATTAGACAGATTGAAGCAAAAGCTCTTAAAAAGCTTAAAGAGAAATCTGCACAACAAAAACTTGACGATTATATTGACTAATCTCTCCCTACAAGCATAAAAAAAACTTCAGGAAGAACAGGGAAGTGGTCTTTTGTTCTTCTATTAACCTCTTCTAACTCTTCTAAATCAAAGGTCTTCTGTAATTGTGACACATAGGAATCTGCAAGGGGATTAATCTCTATTTGGGAGCTCTCATAGTAAATATAGAGACCAACCCAAACAACCACAACAACTAGAAGCATAACTAAAGGAACTGTTGCTTTCTTAATAATGTCCATATCCTACTTATAAAAATTTACATTATCTACATGATATATCCTTAAGGAAACCGTAAAGGCATTGGTTCCGTCATCTGCAGTTTCGGTTGAATAAGAGAAAGACTCAATAACAGGATACATCGGAAGGTCCTCTAATTCCTTTAGGAAACTTAAGATGTTTTCCTCTCTCCCTCTTGCACTGAAAGTGATTGTATATGGAACAAGAGCTTTTGTTGTGATATTGTAATCTTTACCCTTGTATGTATTAAAACTTACAGAAGAAAGCTTATGACCGTTGCGTGTGGTAATCAACTCTATGTTTGCCAGTAAAAGACTAAAATTGTCCCCTGGGGGAAATATCATCTCCAAATCATCAAAAGCTTCCTTGTTAGGAGCATACTGCTTATCTAGCTCGTTTAGTGTGGTTATCTTATTTTCAAGCTGAATGTTCACTCTCTCTTTTTCTTTGATCTCTTTATTTATTCTTGTAATAGTGGTAATCGTTGGTCTAATGGCAAAAACAATTAGGATGATAACAACAAGAACTGAGACCCCAAAAAAGATATAAGATTCCTGTTTCTCAGAAGATTCTTTAATCACCTTCATATATTCAGCTGTATTAGTTTTCCGTTCTGCCACCAACTTCTCCTTCTGTATTTAAATAAAATGACACCCCTACACTTATCTCCGCATCCTCCTTGGTTATTGAAAACTTCACATCCTCATACATTGGATTATTCTTTAGAGCAGATTCATAGTCCCTTACACTATTGAGATTATTAGAACTGAGACGCAAAGACACTCGCCTTTCACTAAAACTCAACCCCTCTAAGTCAAGACTACTTGGGATTCCATTAATAAGTTCCCTAATCTGAAGAGAGTTAATTGTCTGTCCCTCCCTTATATTTCTGATATCTCCTAAAAGCACTTGGTAATTTTCAAAAAGAAATGCATTCCTCTTCCAGGTATCATTTGAGAGAAGCACTACTTTATTATTAATCTCTTCTGTAAGATCATTATTCTTCCCATCTAGAATAAATCTAGCGAAGAAAACCCCTAAGACTATTACCTGAACACCTATTAAAAGATATTTCCCTATACTAACAAGCCATATATAAGCATTGCTCCAAAAATCAGTAGGATCGTAAAGCGTTTCTAGGAAATTAATAGATTTTGGCTGTTTCTCTCTCTGAAACATATGGCAGTTTTAAACTTTTATTGTTCAAGTATAGCATATATTTAGATTTATGAAATCTTCTCGAAGAGAATTATTTTCTCCCTCTTCTCAAGAGCTTCCTTCGCTTTAACGGCACTTACGGGGATGATTGGTTCATACAGTTCAGAGACTATATCAAGAAGATAACTGAGATTGTTTAATATGATTTCTACTTCTTCTTTTCCCTTACTCGCCTCCCAAGGCTCCCTCTCTGTAATATATTTATTTCCCCAGTCAGCCAGTTCATCTATCTTTTCTCCAGCTAAAGCAAGTTCATACTCATCATAGAGGTCTCTTATCTCTGTCTCGAATCTATCGACTTCTTTCTTAAAGAGCTTTTCTACTGCTTTAACATTATTAATCTCGACCTCCTTACTATTAGCAAGATGTATTGTTCTATTAAGTAGGTTTCCAAAGTTATTTGCTAATCTAGAATTGTACATATTTATGAGTTCCTCCTCTTTGTATGCAGAATCTGCGAATGTGGCAATACCTGTTAGAAGGTAAAACCTAACAACCTCTGCCCCAAATTTCTCCTCTTGCTCAAAAGGAGAGATGATATTGCCAAGAGTTTTAGACATCTTTTTTCCATCTGGTCCTAAAACCATTCCGTGTTCCAAAAGTCTCTTACTCTGGGGCAGCCCTACAGAAGCTAACATCCCTTGCCATATACTTCCTTGGAATCTTAGATTATCTGGTCCAAAAAGTTGTATTCCAGGCCACCATTTATTTAACTTCTCCTCATCTTCTCCAAAACCAAGGACATTAACATAGTTTGTAAGGGCATCAAACCAAACATAGAATACCTGCTCTGGATCATTAGGAACTTCTATTCCCCAAGGGAGATTCTCTTTTAGTCTCGAGATACTTATATCCTCTGCCTCGCTAATTATTGCCTTGAGTTCATCTAACTTCCTTTTTGGTTTTAACACTTCTGGATTTTCCTCTAGCCACTTAAGAAGTGTATCTCTATAATTTGTAAGCCTGAAAAAGTAATTCTCTTCCTCTTTGATCTCAGGTTTCTTGTCATGGTCTGGACATTTCCCGTCTACCAAATCTCTCTCTGTTAGAAATCTCTCACATCCTACACAATAGAAACCACTATATTTCTTTTTATATATATCTCCCTTTTCATTACACCTTCTCCAGAATTCCTTTGCTGCCTTATGATGCTTTGGGTCAGAGGTTCTGTAAAAATAGTCATACTCTACAAAGAATAATTCACAGAAATCTTTAAATCTCTGTGCATATTTATCTACAAATTCTTGAACTGTAATTCCTTCCTTCCTTGACTGATCTAAGATTTTCTGTCCATGTTCATCTGTTCCTAGGTTAAAGAAAACGTTTTCTTCCCCTAGTTTTTTCCTAAAGTATCTGGAAATAGCATCCGCCTGTATAAATTCCAATGCGTGCCCTATATGTGGTTCTGCATTAACATAGGGGAGTGTAGTTGTAATATATAGATTTTCTTTTTTCATTCTTTTCTTCCTTAATTTAGATTAAAAATATAATCGTTGTAATGATTATATAACTATTTAATTATCCTGAGAAATTCTTGTCCCTAGCGGGACATCATCTGCTCTGACATTAACAACCCTTTTGCGAGCCCTAGCTTTGAAAGTTCTTGCCAGACTGATTCAGTAACAAAAGGCATAAATGGATGCATTATCTTAAGATTTTCTTTGAGAAGATAAAGCAATTCTGACAGATATAGAATTCTTTTTTCACTCCCTATTTCTTCGTCCTCTATACTTTCTTTTACTTGTTCTATCCAGATATCACAGAATTCATGCCAGAAAAATTCCCTTATTTTCTCTGATCCTAGATTAAATTGGTATTTTTCTATATATTCACCAACTTTTTTAACATGATCTCTTGTTCTTTTCATTCTCTCCGTCTCTTCCATAGGACCCTCTATCCTCTTGGAAATCTCTCCTATTTCACTATCTTCCACATTCATAAGGATAAATCTGCTAGCATTCCAGACTTTGTTAACAAAATTCCTATTTCCCTTTATCTTTTCTTCTCTTACTGGAGCATTTGATCCTGGAAGAGCATCAGAGTAGTACCAGAGTCTTAATGAGTCTGCTCCATACTTTTCAAAGATTTCCTTTGGTTCAACACTATTTCCCTTAGATTTAGACATCTTAGAACCATCTGGAGCTAGTATCATTCCTGTAAGAAAGATGTCCGAGAATGGCAACTTTTCTGTTCTGTATAGACCCATCATTACCATCCTGGCAGACCACCAAAAAAGAATATCTCTAGCATGAATCATCATTGATGTTGGATAGAATTTCTTAAAATCTTCCCCATCAGGTCCTCCTAATGTAGAAAATGGCCATTGGCCCGAGCTAAACCACGTGTCAAAAACATCTGTTTCCTCCTCCCATACTTCACCATTTTTGGATTCAGGTCTCTCTGCCCCGACATAGAGTTTTCCTGTTCCTGTGGGTTCTTTACCAGTCTCTTCCTTGTAGTCTTCTACACTCTTCCCTTCATTTTCATGCAACCAATCATAGAGTTTCTTTCCTCCGCTATACCAAATTGGGATTCTCTGTCCCCACCATAACTGTCTAGAAATACACCATGGCTGAATCTCTTCAAAGAAGTGACTGAGTGCTTTCTGCTGTCCTTTCGGAAAAACTCTTAGTTTTCCTTTCTTAATATTCTTCTGTGCTTTTTTGGCAAGAGAAGAAACATCTAAATACCACTGGTTAGAGATTATTGGTTCAATGGGTGTTCTACATCTTTCACAAACAGTTACTTCATGTCTAATATTCTCTATTTTAATTAACAGCCCTTGTTTTTCTAGTTCCTTACTCAAAGCCTTGGAACATTCTACTGTCTCCATTCCCTTAAATCTCTCTGGAATGTCTCCTTCCATTTTCCCTTCTTCATTAATGACATTCACTACCTCTAGGCCATGTTTTTTACCAATTTCAAAGTCAACTGAGGAGTGGGCTGGGGTTACTTTTACTGCTCCCGTTCCCATTTCCATGTCTGTATCTTCATCTGCGATTACGGAGATTTCTCTTTCGGCTATTGGTAATAAAACTTTCTTTCCTACAAATGCCTTATATCTTTTATCTTTAGGATTAACAACAACCGCAGTATCTCCTAACATTGTTTCCGGTCTTGTCGTAGCAACTGTTATTCCCTCTACTCCTAGAAGTTCTTTTGCTAATTTTCTATCCTCCTCTTCAACAAAAGGATAGATTATGTATGCAAAAATACCTCTCCTCTCTTCATGTTCAACATCTATGTCGGCCAAGGCAGTCATACAACTAGGACACTGGTTAATAATTCTCTTGTCTCTGTAAACTAACCCTTCATCAAACATTTGAGAGAAAGTCTCATACACTATTTCTGTAAGCCCTGGATCCAGAGTAAATAATTCTCTACTGTAATCTGCAGAAAGACCTATTCTCTTCTCTTGTTCTCTAGCATTCTCTATATTGCTCATACAGAATTTGTATGTTTCTTCGTAGAATTTCTCCCTACCTAACTCCTGCTTACTCTTTCCTTGTTCGCTAAGATGTTTAGCAAAAACTGTTTCTGTCTGTATTCCTGCATGGTCTTTCCCTGGTAGAAGAAGCGTTGGATGACCGGTCATCCTCATATACCTACCCATAACATCATGGAAGGAATAACCACATACATGCCCTAAATGTAGATTCCCATTTGCATTGGGAGGAGGGAGAGTAATTACAAAAGGTTCTTTAACTTCCTCTCCTGACTCTTTCAAATGTTCAGCCATCTTGTCTGGGTTTGTTAGTCCAGATTCATACCAGAGCTTGGAAATCTCTTTTTCTGTGTCAGAATTGTAGGCTTTTGGTAATTCTTGCATATTCAATAATGCTCATTATAGCACACATTTTCATCATTAAAATTCCTTCTAATTCGCGAAATTTACCTTTTTATGTTAAAATGCACATACTTTAAGGCCCTAAATAATTTTCTCCCAATTATTTCTTCCGCAAAGAGTCCTTTTAACCTGTATAATTTACAAGGTAAAAAAAGGGCACACATATAATATATATAATAATTAAAATAGATAAAAATGAATAAGAATAATAGAAATAGTTTACTTCAACTATGTACTCTTTCTGGTACAACGGAAATAGGAAGAAATTCCAATTTCGTACAATACGCAGATGAGATAGTTATGATAGACGCAGGGTATTCGTTCCCTGGACAAGAATTATATGGCATAGATTATGTCATACCAAATACGAAATATTTAAAAAAGAATAAAAAGAAAGTTAAAGGAATTCTAATTACCCATGGTCACTTAGACCATACTGGTGCACTTAGATGGATACTTCCGGAATTAGATTACCCTCCTGTATACGCTGGGGGATTTGCTAAAGCTCTAATAGAAGAGAAGCTCAAAGAGTACAAGATGGACAAGAAAGTGAAGATTATTGGGATAGATAGAAAATCTACCGTCAATATTGGGAAATACTTTAAAGCCACATTTATAGGCATAAATCACAGTATCCCAGACGCCTTCTCAATATTTTTAGACACCCCAAAGGGAAATATTTTCTTCTCTGGAGACTACAAATTTGACAAGACTCCAGCAAATGAGCCACAGAGTGATTACGAGAAACTCAAGGGCTTAAGAGGAAAGATAGATCTGGCACTCATGGAGAGTACAAATGCTTCTACTCCAGGAAAGGCACCTTCTGAAACAGAAATCGCTAAAAACTTAGAAGAAATAATTAAGAACCAGAATGGTAGAATAATTGTTTCTGCATTCTCGTCTCTAATAACGAGGCTTTACTCATTAATAGAGATAGCCAAGAGAACAAATAGAAAGGTTGTTTTATCTGGAAGAAGTCTTGAAACTGCAATAAAGATTGCAAGAGAAAAAAGATATATCAATATTAGTGATGAATATCTAGTAAAAGAAAGAGATATGAACAAATATCCTGAAAAAGAGCTATTAATACTCTGCACAGGAAGTCAGGGAGAAAGATTTGCAGCTCTTAATAGAATTTCTCTTAATGAACATAAATATATTAAGTTAAAAGAAAGCGACTTAATAATTCTTTCTTCTTCCGAAATTCCAGAGAATATTACACAGATTGAAAGAATGACAGACAGATTACTTAGTTTTGGAATACAATTACTAAAAGACAGTGATGACAACAAGATTCACTCCACGGGACATGGCAACCAAGAAGATATGAGGATGATGGTTGATTTAATACAACCTAAGAACATAATGCCTGTCCACGGTTCCTTAACCTTTAGATATTTCCATAAAAAGAATCTCCTTGGATGGGGCTATCCTGAGAAGAATATCTTCCTAACAGAAGACGGTCAATTCTGGAACTTCAATGGACACTACTGGAACAGAGGAACAAAGATAGAATCTAAACCTATACTAATAGACGGACTCGGAGTAGGAGATATTGGAGACATTGTTCTTAAAGATAGGAAACAACTTTCCGAATTCGGAATGTTTGCAGTGGTTTTAAACTTAAGCTCCAAAAATAAAAAGATTATTGGCAAACCTAAATTCCTCTCAAGGGGATTTGTATACTTAAAAGGCTCTCATGAGCTACTTAAGGAAATTGAGAACCTTATCTTCGATGTTCATCGAGACTGGATAAAGATGTCACAAAAGCAAAAGAGGTTTGAGGAGAAAGCTTTGGTAAAGAAGTTAGAAAGAGATTTAAGTAGAGTAATTTACAAAAAAACAGAAAGAGAACCAATTATCCTTGTAGCAATCATTTAATTACTAAACATTTAGTATAAATATGCTATACTTTCCATATGCGCAACCTGCCTTTCTTAAAAACATCTTCTAAAGGAAATATCGTTGAAGGAGAAAATATAATTGCTTTAGACATAGGGACAGAGCAATTAAAAAGTCTCCTTTTCACAACAGAGAACCTTGGCGTTGTTGTTAAAAAGGTTTCTAGGATAGAACAACAGCAACATGCAATGAAAAGCGGGATTATTAAAAACCTGGATACCGTCCTAGAAAATTGCAGGCTTGCTGTTTCTGAACTCAATGACAAGATAGCCACAGATGAACAACCTAAAAAAGTAATTATGGGGATTGCAGGAGAATATATTCAAGGCGTCTCCATTGTAGTTAATTACCAAAGGGAAGAAAACTATGACAAGGAAGTTACAGAAAAGGAAGAGAAAAAAATCTTAAACCAAATACAAAGTAAGATAGAAGACAGTGGGAAAGAAGACCTAAGTCAGAGAATTGGACTTACTAATGAGGATATTGAAATCTTACACATTACAAAAACTGGTTTAGAAATTGGTGGAATGCCAGTTGACTCTCTAATTGGTTACAAGGGAAGAGATGTTAAATTACATTTCTATGCCTCTTTTGCTCCAAAAACATACACAGAGGCACTAAAAAAAGTTGCCAGTGAGCTTAAATTAGAAACCCTAGGGATAGTATCTCAACCTTTTACTGTGGCAAGAGCTTATTCTGGCTCAACTAACAGAGACTTCTCTGCTATCTTCATAGATGTAGGAGGAGGGACAACAGATATCGCAATAGTGGAAAAGGGAAATGTTGTAGAAACAAAGATGTTTGCTTTTGGAGGAAGAACCTTTACAAAAGAACTTTCTAGAGTTTTAGATATAGAATACAGATTTGCAGAACAAAGAAAGATTAAATATTCAAAGAAAGAACTAAATAAAGAATTAGCAAGAGATGTTCAAAGGGTTGTTTATCCTGTAGCAAAGCTCTGGATGAAAACTCTCAAGTCGGCATTCTCTTACTGCGACGACATAGATTCATTTCCCACACAGATATACCTTTGTGGTGGAGGAGCCTTACTACCAGAGATTAAAGAAGTTATGTTGGAATTCCCTTGGAAAAAGTTTCTTCCTTTCCCTGTTGTTCCAAAGATAGATTACTTCAAACCGGAGAATTTAGAAAATATTAAAGATAATAGTGGAAACTTAAGATATATATTTGACATAACACCTGCATCTTTGGCGAAATTTATTTACGATACAGAAGTTAAAAATAATTAAAAACCTTATGGATGAAGACAAAAAAATAACAAAAATCGTAATTACCAAAGAAGATGAACTTACAGATATTGTAAGTGCAATTTTAGATTCTCAAAATGAGAGAATCGTTCTTACTTTCGCAGAGGAAACAGATCTCCTAATTAGTCCAATAAACCTGAGGGTGTTGCTCGAAACAGCAGATGAAAATGAAAAACTCCTCGTTGCACAGATTATTAAGAACCCTACAGGGCAGAGAAATGCAGTCTTAGCAAATATGTCTGTAATAGACACTCCACAATTCCCAGACGAAGAGGTATGGGAAAAAGAGGAGGAAAACAGGATGAAGAGGTTAAGTCCACCTAAGAAGGTTGCAAAGAAAGAAGAAGCAAAGACAGAAGACCTTCCAAAAGAAGACAAATCCACAGATTTCCAAAAGAGGGTTAATGATGCAATAGAGAAAAATAAACAAAACAGAATGCTAGAGAAGCCTGGAGATGAATTGCTCATTACTTTAGATCAGGATCTCCCTGCAGGACAAGAGGAGGAAATGAAATTTGTTCGTTTGGATGAAGATCCGGTAGCTCAAGAACAAGTAGATCTCTCAAAAGTAGATTTCGAAGACAAAACAAAAAATCCGATAACGGGAGAGAAAAAACCTGAGGTTAAAAAGGATGTGGATTTTTCTAAATCCTTAAAATCAATTTTTACAAGTATAGGTGCTTTCTTTAAGAAAATCCCTATTCCTAACAAATTAAAGAAACTCGCCCCAATAATTGCTATCTCTTTAGTTGCGTTAGCAATCCTAGTTGGTTTTATCTTTTTCAGGACAGGCGTAGTGGCAAAGGTTAGAATCTATGTGGAAGCAAAAGAGGTTGAAATAGAGCAGAATTTTGAAGGAGATGAGAATATTAAAGAGATAGATTTTGAAGAATTTAAGATTCCTGTTAAAACAGAAACTGTAGAAAAGGCAAGATCTACAAATGTAACAGCTACGGGGACAGCATTTAAGGGAGAGAAGGCTACTGGGGTAGTTAATATCACATATCTATGTCCTGGAGAAGAAGATGGAGGTTTAGAAATTCCATCAGGAACCTCTCTAACTTCTGGAGGTTTAAGCTATACTATTGACTCTGCTGCTTCTGTTGAATGTAATATACCTGTAGAGAAATCAATCACAGCAATAGAAGTGGGAGAGGAGTACAACTTGGCTGCAGGGAAGATGTTTGCTATCCAAGGATATTCAACTAACCAAGTTTTTGGTTTAAATAGTTCTGCCCTCACGGGTGGTTCAAAAGAAGAATATACTGTTCTTTCTAAGGCAGATGTAGATAAAGCTGTTGAAGAACTGAAGAAGCTTGCGATAAAGGAGGGGGAGCAAGAGCTAAAAGATTTAACTGGTAATTGGAAAATTATTGAAGATTCTATAACAAGTAAAGTTATCCCGGACAGTGTAGATACAGAAGTTGCGATAGGTGCAGAAGCAAAGACTGTTAATGTTTCAATTAAAACAGAGAGTAAGGCTTCGTATTTCTTAAATGATGGTTTTGACGAAGGGGTAGCTGGTCTTCTTACAGAAAAGGCTAAAGAGGAGAATCTTTTTGAAACAGAAGGAGATTGGGATTTAGAGTTAGATGAAAAAATAGAGAAAGAGATATCCGTTGTAGAGAGTAATGCAGAAGGAATAACCATTAAATTAATTGCTAAGGGTACTGTTAAACCCAAGGTGGATAAAGAGAGGATAATAGAAGAACTAAAGGGGAAGAATTGGGAAGAAGGAAATGAATATATTCAATCATTATCTTTTTCTGATAAAGATGCCCTTGTTGATTTTATACCTGAGTGGTTCCCAGAGTGGCTAAAGTCTTTCCCCAAAAGACAGGGAGGAATTATTATAGAGGTTAGAGAGGTAGAATAATCCTTTATTTTAGACCAATTTACTGATAAAATTGCAGCTGTTAAGTACCTGTAGCTCAATAGGATAGAGCAACTGCCTTCTAAGCAGTAGGTTGTCGGTTCGATTCCGGCCAGGTACGTACCCGCTAACCTATAACAATCATATGTCGAGGTTATTCAGTTTTCCTAAGTTGATAGCAACTATATACCTTTTCCACATCAGATTTAATATACTATCGGACCATACAATCACCTCCCTAGTTAATTAAGCCATTATTTGTTAGAATAATCCTTGTGGAGAGATGCCTGAGTGGTCGAAAGGACACGCTTGGAGAGCGTGCATATGAGAAATCATATCGTGGGTTCGAATCCCACTCTCTCCGCCATATTAGAGCTACCCCACCCATTCTTTCCCTTGTAAAGAATTATTCAAAAGCAAAAGCAAAGAGAAAAAAATAACCATCCCTTGTGGTAGAGAAACAAGATAATGGTCAAAAACCCCTATTACAATAATCACAAAAAGAATAAGTATCCCATACAACGTAATCCTCTTAATATCTTTAATAACTCCATAAAACAAAACATAAAATATTAAAACAAACCCTAAAATCCCAAATTCGGAAAGATATAATAGAAAAATATTATGAACCGGCTGTGTTAAAAGTATCCCCCTAGAAGTCCTAGGAACAAAACCTTCCATACCTCTTACAAAATTACCTCCTCCTACACCTAACAACAAATTTTCTTTAATAACCCTAAAACTAGCCTTGATTAAATCCACCCTTTCTGACCAACTCCTATCCCCACGATTAAACAAGTTCTGAAACCTCTCCATTAGTAGGGGAGAGAAAGAAACACTTAATAAAGACCACCCTTTTTTAAAAAGAACTTCTTTTGTAATAAAAACAAAGATAACAACCATTGCCAGCAGAAGACTAATCCTAGAGAAAGTAAACACCATAAACAAAGACGAAAACATGATTAACAAGCTCCCCATTATTTTCTCCCTGTTATAAAGATACATTCCCACAAATATTGCTAGAAGCAAAAACCCACTTAAAACATTAGGATGTGGAAATGTCCCATAAGCTCTTAAAAAAACCTGACCAGAGAGTTCAACAAAACTAGAACCCATCATCCCACTAACAATTTCAGATTCTCCCAAGAAATTGATACCCAGACTGGAACCTCTTTTAAATTGAATTACTCCCAAAATACCTTGTATTAAAACATTGGTTAGGAGGATTCCACTTCCTACATTTAGAATCTTCTTCTTTATGGTTTTGTCTAATACTTCTATTTTCTTTATTTCTAAAAAAGAGAGGAAAAGCAGAATTAAAGAAAACAATCTAAGAGAAAACAATAAAGAATTGGCATCAAGAAGAATGATGTTCTGAACAAATAAAAACACAAGAAGAAAAAGTAGTCCATTTTTAAGGTTTTTAAAGAGGCGTTTATAGAAAGAAAACCCCTTAGTTACAAGAAAACTCCCTAAAACAAGCACTATACCAAGATCCAATATAGATAATGTCGGTACGAGGTAATTGACATATACTCCTTCAACAAAAGGCTTTGCAAGTAAAATTTCTGTATTAAAAATTTCTACAGCAGTAGGTAGCTGTAAAGTTATGTTGAATGGTAGAACAAGGAATATATACAGAAGGGAAGAAAATAATATGTTTTTTGTGTAAATAAATAAACCAAGCCAAAGGATCAAACTTAAAAAAATTACAAGAGTCTTAAGAGGAGATTCATTCAATAGAATAGGGGAGAACACAAGAAAAAGAAGAAATACAAAAGCAATAAAGAGGGATTCCTTTTTAAACTTGTTCTTAGGTAGAATTGTCATTTAACAATTCTATCACTAATAATTACTTATTTGCAGGCTTAATTACGATATGCCTATCTCTTCCTTCACCCTCACTCTCTGTAACAATGTCATCGTATTCAGATAGTGCGATATGTACTGCCCTCCTGTCTGCAGGCTTCATTGGAGGAAGGTCTATAGCCTCTCCAAGAATTCTGACATCATCTGCCTTCTGCAAAGCCATCTCTTCCAAATGGCTGTTTCTTTCCTGCCTATAGCCACCCACATCTACTAGAACTCTATAATTAGGATCCTGTTCTGTTATTTTTCCTACCATAAGTTGGAGAATATATTGTATAGAATCCAGATGTCTGCCACGGTTACCTATCATATAACCCAAATCCTCTCCATCGAAAGAGATCTTTATATACTTAACATCTTCATCTCCTTCTTCAAGGCTTATGATTCTCTCACAGTCAACCTCTAATAAAGAGCATAGTGTTTCTACCTCTTTTTCTACTAACTTTATTAATTCTTTGTCTTTCATATGACAAATCTAACAATTTAATTACTTCTTGAATTACTTTGGAGATTTCTTACTCTTCTCCTTATTTTTTCTCAACTTCGTAAACAAGTTCTGTATTCCCTTCTCGGTCTTATCCCAGTCCAAAGACATATACTGAATAACAAGCAGAAATGACTGAACTGCCCAATACAGACTTAATGCTGCTGGAGCACTAATCGCAATAAATATTGTTGTAAACGGCAATATCAAGGAGAAAGACTTTGTCATCTTCTTAGTCATATCCTCTGGGGATAACTCTTTCCCTTTCTTAGGTTCCTCTGGTTGAGAAAGCCCCTCCTGCATAACCTGAGTAAATTTAGAGGCAAAATACTGAGAGACCCCAACTAGGACACTTAACCCAAGATAGGGAAGTGCTTCTACAGAGAAATTCCCAAATTCTGAAGAAAGGTCGTTAAATGACTTTGTAAGATCCCAGACAATGAAGTTCGTATTTATAGTTAAAGAAGCTCCGTTATTTAGTAAGTTTGATACAAAAGGATATATCCCATTTAAATCTCCAGTCGTAACATTTCTAATAACCTGTATAAGGACAGAAAGAATAATAAGTTGGGGAACAAAAGTAACAAGACAACCAAGAGGATTATATCCGACCTTCTTATAAAGCTTTATCTGCTCTTGAGATAATTTCTCTGGATTATTCTTATATTTCTTCTGCAACGCATCCATCTGAGGCTTCAAAGAGGACATCTTCTTTGTCATCTCTGTCTGCTTCTTCATTAAAGGAATTAGAACCAACCTTATTAAAATAGCAATTGCTATAATTGCTAAACCAAGATTGTTAAAGAGTAGATCGTAGAAAACAATTAGAAGATTAAGTATCGGGTAGTATATTATATTGTTCCAGATTGTTGAAAACATTTTCAATAATTTTAAACTAATGCTAGCGAATATATCATAAATCCGAGCTAAGGAACAGGATCATAGGTTCCAGGCTCTGTCCAAGGGTTACATCTAACAAACCTTTTAAGAAAAAGCCAACCCCCTTTGAAAACCCCATGCTTATCAATTGCACCATATCCATACTCTGAACAAGTAGGGGTAAATTTACAAAATCTAGTATTAGGCAAAAGCTCTCCCATCAGACCATGATCAAAAGAAAAAGTCTTCTGATATCCCTTTATTATTAAAAGAACTAACTTCTTAAGCATATTATTACCGATAATAAATAGTAAATCTTTTATTTAGAAAGAATCTCTTCAAACTGTCCTTCCACCTCTCTCTTAAGTAGATTCTTTTTATCACAATAGCTAAAAGCTATATACTGAAAATCCATACTTAATTCACTAAGATTCTTTTCATTAACAATCTCCATAACTACAACCCTCAACAATCTTGTCATCCTATTCCTAGCAACCGCTCCACCTATCTTCTTACTTAGAACAAATCCAAATCTAGGGTTCCCCACATCTGTTTTAACAAAAACAAACATTCCATACCTTCCTCTAGCTTTCTTGCCTTGACGGTAAACTTTTTCGAAATTTTCTGGTGGTAAACGAAATTTTTTAGGAAGCATAATAATATACTATCTTATACCCTTTCCCTGCTTTTTTCTCAATAACTTGTACTCCTCACTTACAGAAAGATTTTTTCGTCCCTTTGCTTTCCTTCTCTTTAGAACTCTTCTTCCTCCAGGAGTCTTAGATCTTGCTCTGAATCCAAATTTCTTAAGTCTCTTTTTATTTTTTGGTTGATATGTTCTCTTCATACAGGGGTATTATACAGATGGAATCCCTTCTTGCCAAGTGTTTTCCCTTATAGAAAATTTTATATCCAAAATTATTGGAGTGTTTTTCATATATTAAAAACGCAATCTTTGTAAGGGTTAATTTGACACTGTGGAAAACATATCCACATTTCCTTACAAATCATTATAATGAATAAAAGTCCCAATCGGCCATTGACTGCCCCCATTTGAATTATTTAAGTTGCCTATTTAGTTATCGTTAACTATATGAAAAAAGCAGATTTTGAAAATCACCTACAGCAAATAGAGACTACTTCGAATACAATCAATGGAGATGATCACTTTGACCCAGAAGAAGTTTGGAGAGAAGCGAGAGAACACTTAAAGCAAGCAATTGGACAGAGAGAGTTTGGAGGTCTTTTTGGTAATGCCTATATTGAGGATATTAATAATGGTGTAGTGCAAATATCTTGTGATGCGGCATATAAAAGAGAAAAGATCCTTAAAGATTATAAATACGCTCTACAAAAAGCATTCCTTAAAACTTGTCAAAGAAATTTTGAAATCGAAGTAAATCTAAGAGAGAGTACCCGCTCTTCAAGTAAGCCAAAGTATGAATACCATAATCCCTTGGGAGAAGAAAATGAAGAGGTTCTAGATCTCTTCTCAGCAAGAGAAAAAGAAGAAGCTGCTTACAAGATGGCATTAGAGGAATCTCACCTTAATCCTAAATATCTTTTCAGTAATTTCGTTGTGGGTTCAAATAACAGACTAGCAGAGGCTGTAGCACAAGCTGTTTTAGAAGACTTAGGAAAAGCCTACAACCCTGTTTTCTATTACGGAGAAACAGGAGTAGGGAAGACTCACCTTATGCAAGCGATCGGAAACGAAATACTAAAAAGAGATCCAAATAAAAAAGTAATATACATATCCATAGAACAATTCCTTAATGAAATGGTTGAAGCTATCAGAACAAAGAGGAATGAGGACTTTAGAAATAAATATAGAGCAGTAGATTTACTAATAATAGATGA
>DCVX01000036.1:27145-31308 GCA_002328805.1 Candidatus Dojkabacteria bacterium UBA2177 | reverse complement strand
TTGGAAATTCAAGCAAAAAATCTTAATTTCAGATTCAAAACTGAAGCTGCGAGAATAAGGGATGCAACAAAAGAGAGTTCTCTACCAACCGAACAGGAAGCAAAGAATTATGCTGCTGGAGTTTTAAGATCCTTGGGAGCATATCCTGAAGATTATTCTAAAGGAAACCACAGGACAACATACATAAAGGTGAACCCAGACGGTTCCTTTAGGAAAGTCTCTGCACCAGCAGATGCAGATTTAATCAAGGTAGATTTTGTAAGAAGCAAGGGTATGATAACAATAGAATCAAATATTGTTGGTGCAGAGAGATTTGTCCAGACATTATCTAGAAAGATAGAAGAGCCACCCATGATAGAAACTCCACTTGTTAACGGCGAGAGAATAGAGGTATATACATTCAACACACTAGTCTCTTTTCCAGAAACACAAAGAAGTAACATAACTGTGTATGTTGGAGCAGCAAATAGTGAAATGAAGGATTCTACTTTGAAATATATTTATCAAATAGATTACACATTCTGGCCGACAGAAGTTGAATCTTGTGGGACATATGAGCTAATTTCACCACAACTTGCCATAGAAAAGATACAGAATGGTGAAGGAAGTCTTGTTTACCTTTACGAAACAAATGGAGATGATGTTGTAGAATACACTCCAAGAAAGGTTAAGAAATTCCATGTCTTTGATGTCTTCATAGTCTATTACGAAGACAGAACAGAATTAGAATACTTACAACCAGTATATGTAGTATCTGGAGAAGCTATCTTTGACAATGACACCAAAGGTCTCTTTGACTTTTTCTATCCAGCAATAAACTACGATATTGTTCAAAACAAAAGAGAACTTCCAAAACCAGAAATTAAACAAGAGTCAAATATGCTGTTTTAAGGGTTTTTAATACTCAGCATAATAATATATAATACCTTTAAATTATTTACTTTTTACAGCAAAATTTAGATGGAAAGAACGCTAATAGGTCAACTTAAAGAGAAAATTGGGGCAGAGGTAAGAATAAGGGGACGAGTAGATACCATAAGAGATCAAGGAAAAATTGTTTTTCTAGTAATTAGAGATAGTAGTGGGAAGGTTCAAGCTGTGGCATGGCAAGGAAATGGAGATGAGTTAATTGAAAAAGTAAAATCCCTAACAATTGAATCCATCGTAGATATCACTGGAGAGGTAAAAGAGGCAAAGCAGGTAGAACAGGGCTTTGAAATAGACATTAAAAATATCAAGATTGACTCACTAGCAGAAGTTCCTCTACCAATTGTCATAGAGGGAGAGCATAACGACAATGTTACATCATTAGATCAAAGGTTAGACTACAGGTGGATAGATCTTAGATCTTCCAAAAACCAACTCATGATGTCAGTAGCTACATTAATGACAGAGAAGTTGAGAGAGTTTTGTATATCCAATAATTTCAAAGAGATACAAGCTCCTAGAATAATAAGTGCTGCAAGTGAATCTGGTGCTAGTGTTTTTGAAGTAAAATATTTTGACAAAAAGGCCTACCTTGCACAATCTCCGCAGTTTCATAAGCAGATGGCAATAGCCGCAGATTTAGAGAGGGTATTTAATGTTGGTCCTGTTTTTAGAGCTGAAAAATCTTTTACCACTCGACATCTAACAGAATATACTAGTTTTGATGTTGAGATTGCCTATATTGACTCATACAAAGACCTCTGTGTATTCGAGCAAGAGATGATAAAGAATATGTTAAAGGCAGTAAAAGAAGAATATGGGGAGAAGATTAAAGAGTTGTTTGGAATAGAAACAAATATCCCTGAGGGCGATTTTGAATATATTCCTGTAAAAGAAGCAAAAGAGAAGTTAGCAAAAGCTGGGGTAAATAGTAAGGGTGAGGGAGATTTCTCCCCTGAAGAAGAAAGGATGCTTTCTGAGATAATTAAAGAAGAAACTGGTAGTGAATTTTTGTTTGTCACAGATTATCCTCATGCAGACAGAGCATTTTATCATATGAAGGATCCCCAAAACCCAAAGATAGCACTTGGTTTTGACCTGTTTTGGAATGGAGTTGAGATAACAACTGGAGCACAGAGAGAACATCGTATTGAAGTTCTCAAAGAGAACGCAAAAGAGAGGGGAATGGACCTAAGTTCTCTAGAGGATTACTTCGAATATTTTAAATATGGTTGCCCACCACATGGAGGTTTTGCAATTGGGACAGAGAGATTGTTGATGAAAACATTGAACTTAGAGAGCATATTAGAAGCAACTTACTTACCTAACACTCCTAATAGGCTTGGGAAATTAACAACAAAAGCTAGAAAGTAAAAAAGATAACCCGTCCTCTATCCTATTCCCTTACTCTTCCGCGCTATCTATTCCATCTCCACTCCTTTACATTAAACTGGACATTTTCTGTTCCATTCCAGACATTAATATCCGGATAACCTACCACATCTATAACATCCCCCTCGTTTAGTGTTTCTACATCATCGTCGCATCCAAAAAGAAGCAATGTTAGAAAATCTGAATTGCTCCCCTTAGCAACTAATTTGAGATGGTTATTATCTTTTCCAATAACTCTCTTTTCCTTAATTGTTAAATCTCTTACACATATAGTTGGTTTAGGATTACCAAAACCTAGAGGTTCTAATTTACTAAGTTCGTTAACTAGTTCTTTAGTAATATCTTCACTATCTAGAAGAAGTTCAATGTTTAGTTTAGGTGTAAGTTGCTCCTCGGTAATCTCTTCATTTGCATATTCCACCAAGTTTTTTCTAAAATCTTCTAGCTTTCCTTCCGTTGTACTAAATCCTGCAGCAAGTTCATGGCCTCCATATCTATCTAAATATTGCTTAAATTTATCAAAGGCTTTTGTAATATTAAAACCCTTAATACTCCTAGCAGAACCCTTAACAACACCTTCGGATTTTGTAGCAACTATCACAGGTCTGTAATAGAGCTGTTGTATTTTCCCTGCTACTAAACCAATTATTCCTTCGTGCCAATCCTCACCTAAAATAAAGAGAAGTTTATCCTGAGAGTCTTGAACACTCTCCTTAGCTTTTTCGAAAATCTCTGTTGTCATCTTCTGTCTTTCAAAGTTTGTCATCTCTAAGGTATTTGCTATCTCTTTACACTGAGATTCACTGTTACTAACCAAGAGTCTAACCGCCTCCATAGGAGAAGCTATTCTCCCAGAAGCATTGATTCTAGGACCCAGAACAAAACCTAAATGATATGTCTCTACTTCTTCTGGTGTTAAGCCTGCTCTAAGTGCAAGCATCCTAAGTCCAATTCTTTCTCCCCTGTGGATTTCTTCTAAACCCTCTTTTACAAAGATTCTGTTTACACCTAAAAGAGGCATTACATCTGTAACAGTAGCTAGTGCTACAAGATCTAAACCATAACGAAGATCTTCGTCCATCCCTAAGAGTTCCCTTATTGATTGTATAAGGAGGTATATGACTGTGGCTCCACATATTTCTGCGTCTGGGTATTCTTTTCCTGGATACATCTGGTGAACAAGAGGGTATTCTAAATCCCCATCCTTCCGGTCCTTCTCCCTACTATCTAGAAGGTCCTCTGGAGGAAGATGATGGTCGGTTACTATGAGGTCTAATTTTTTATCTTGGATATATTTTCTTATTAAATCCCTATCTCTAACACCACAGTCAACAGTTACAACTAGTTTTGCACCCAAATCTATTACATCATTAAGAGAGTCTTCTGTTAACCCATATCCCTGATCTGTTCTGTCGGGAATGTATGGGAGAATATCTACCTCTTTATCTAGAAATTGAGCAACATCTCTGTAAAGGAAATTCCAAAGTAAACTTGTAGAACATATCCCATCTGCATCATAGTCTCCATGGATTACTATTTTTTCACCACTTTTTACAGCCTTAATTAATCTTTTAGCTGCCTTATTGGTATTGTAAAGGTGTGTATGGTTGGGAACATCTTCTATCTTAGGATTAAGAAAACTATCCTCTTCTTCAATTCCCCTAATTTTAAGAATATGCTCTATTATATTCTCTGTTTTTTCTTCTGGAAGAATCCACTCCCTTCTACTCCTCAGACTCATCTTCTATTAATTGTTTAATTAAATCCCAATTAAAACCTTTTCTCTTTAAGAAATCTATCTTCTTGTTATCCCTTATTGTTATCTTCTCTCCTTTATATTTCTT
>DCVX01000036.1:0-27071 GCA_002328805.1 Candidatus Dojkabacteria bacterium UBA2177 | reverse complement strand
AGATAACCATACTCTTTTAGTTTAGTTATTATTTCATCGAATATCTCCTGCAGTTGCTCATCCCTGATATCTTTGTACCAAGTACCCTTCTTTTTTATTGAAAGAGTCTTAAGATATCTTCTCATCTGGGATTCTGTTTTAATCGCCCTTGATATATATGACATTGCTCTCTGTGCAAAACGATTCTTTAGTTCATCTACAAGAATTTCTTCCAGCTCTTCTTCCTCTATTTCTCTGCCTTGATATATCCCAAATTTTGCAACAGCATCAAGAGATAGTCCACAAAAAAATTCTTCATCTATATATAGATTAACCCTAGAAGAATCCTTCTTTTGCGAAGAAAGTTGTGTTACTTTCATTATTTAATTGCAGCTTTTACCTCTTTTACAATCTTTTCCCTCAACTTCTTGTCTTCTCTTAAGGTCTCTGATGCAGCTTCCTTACCCTGGCCAAGTTGAAGATTTCCATAGTTGTACCAGGAACCTTTCTTCTCTACAATGCCAACATCTAGAGCAGCATCTACGATGCTACTCTCTTTGTCTATTCCCATTGGATAGATCATGTCAAAAGTAGCTTCTTTGAAAGGAGGTGCCACCTTGTTCTTCGCAACTTTTACCTTTCTGGTGTGCCCTATTATCTTTCCATCTTTAAGAATCTTATCTTTTTGTCTAATATCTAACCTTACCGAGGCATAGAACTTAAGGGCATTTCCTCCAGTTGTAGTTTCAGGGTTCCCAAACATAATGCCAATTTTCATTCTTAATTGGTTTATGAAGATTATTGTTGTTCCTGTTTTACTTGTTATTGCTGTAACTTTCCTTAGCGCTTGTGACATTAATCTTGCTTGAAGACCCATGTGACTATCTCCCATATCTCCTTCTATTTCTGCCCTTGGTGTAAGTGCAGCGACAGAGTCTACAACTATTACTCCAAATGCCGCAGACCTTACTAATGTTTCTAATATTTCTAATGCTTGTTCACCAAAATCTGGTTGAGAGATATAAAGGTCATCTAGTTCAAGCCCAATATTCTTTGCATAGGTGGGATCAAAGGCATGCTCCGCATCTATAAGGGCTACAGCTTCACCCTTCTTCTGAGCTTCAGACATTATGTGTAAAGCAAGAGTTGTTTTTCCTGAAGATTCTGGTCCATATATCTCTATGATTCTTCCCTTAGGAATACCCCCTACTCCCAAAGCAACATCTAGAGAGAGCGCTCCTGTCGGAATTACATCTACATCTATCTTCTTATCTCCTCCTAGTTTCATAATTGATCCCTTACCAAATTGCTTCTCTATCTGGGAGACTGCCATCTCGATGGCCTTATTCTTTGGAGATTCTGCACTCTTGCTTTTTGATGAAGTAGAGGTCGTTGTTTTCTTTTTAGTTGTTGCCATTTTTCATTATTAAAAAATTTAAGATACTACTTAGAATAACAGAGTAAAACTATTTGGTCAAAACAAAAAAGTAGTCGTTTAATTAACCGATAATATTTCCTATATTACCAAGTTTTCTAGGACTTCACTTAAATTCTGGATAAAAGCATCTCTCAATTCTTTCTTCTCTCTTATGTACCTAGCGACCTCTATCTGGATAGATGGGACTCTAAGTTCTGAGGCAGAAAAGAGGGCTAGACTTTCCTGAGTTCCTTCTGGAAGTCTAAAGATTGGAATATTAGAACCTCTTAAAACACGCTTTGGTAATCCCTCCTTAACCTTCTTAGACAGCTCTATTGAATTAAAAAATTTACTTGGATAGTAGATTGCTATGTCGTAATTATTGCCATCTTTTAGTCCATGGATATCTATGAAGTATTTAATATTCTCCTTCTCTACAATTTCCCTTATTTCTTTCTTGTAAGGATTGCTCTTTTCCTTATGGTAGTTGTAGTCCATGTCAGATTCATCTGTAAGAACAACTCCAAAAGATTTGGTCTTTTTACAAACCTCTTCCACAATGATATCTGTCAAAGGTTCACCTATTTTGTATGCCATGCTTAATCTAGGTCTTCTATGTGCATACACATGAGGTGCCGAAAGAAGGATTGGTTTAGAACCTATGATTGTTTTAAAAGTTTTAGGATTCATTATATATAAATTAACATATATATGGGATTAGTTCCAAATCCTGTAGAAGATATCTATTCCTTAACAACATCCAGAAGATTGGGTTGGTCACCTTCTTCAACCTGTCCACCCTCTTCTTTTACCTTATCTATCTTTCTAACTAGTTGATTAAATCTAGTAGTATTAACAGTGTCATATTGTTTTTGTAATGAAGATATTCTATCTCCAATCTTGTAAAACTCACCAGAGAAATTGTCAAATTCTTTTTCAAATGCTTTTACATGATTAATAATGCTATATATATTTTTCTGCACTCGGAAGTTTTCGTAAGATTGCCTCACCATCCTAAGAATTGCTGTAAAACTAAATGGGCCTGCTAATATAACCTTACTTTCCATCGCCTCCTGGGAGAGATCTGGCATCTTGTCATATATGTAGGAAAAGATCATTTCATTAGGTATAAACAAAATAACAAAGTCCACCGTCTTATCTTCTGGATTAATGTAATCTCTTGAGGTAACTTGTTTTATTTTTTCCTTAACATCTTTCTCAAAGGCCTTCATATATTTCTCCTTCATACCCTGATCGTCTGTATCCGACATCTTCTGTAAATTAGCATAAGGAAATTTAGAATCTACATTTATTCTAGTCCCGTCTGGAAGAAATACCGCAAAGTCAGGACGGGTCTTTGAACCTTCTTGTTGTTTATTAAATTCATAATCCACACCTCTTACAAAACCTGCCATTTTAAGAAGGTCATCTGCAACTCTCTCTCCAAATTGACCTCTTACTTGGTTGTCTGAAAGAACATTCTTTAGATTCTCCGTATTTACGGACAATTGCTCTGTTATTTTTCTACTCTCTTCTACAGAACTTTTCAAAGTAGCATACGAGTCTATTCTCTCTTTCTCTGCCTCCTTAAGATAGTCGTCCATACTCTTTACCATTCGCTCTATCTCTTTTCTCTTGTTCTCTAAGTCTATTCTAGATTGCTTCGTTTCTGAACTTAGAGATTCCCTAGCAGTTCTGACAAGATATTCATTTGCTTCCATTAAGGCCTTAGGAACTATATCTTCCAACCTCTGTTCAATTGTTTCTGTAATATCCTCGCTACTTGCTTGTTGTCCTTTCTTTAGNNTAATGTTATATATGATATTATAGAGGAAACATGAAAAAGAAACTATCTAGCACCCAGACCATCTTTGTTAAAAATCTCTTCCTCACTACAATCCTTGGAGGAATTATTGGAATACTAAATTACCTCTTTAATATTTTTGTAGCTAGGTATACTGACCAAGAAATCTTTAGCACTTTTAGTGCGGCTTTGGGGTTAATATATTTAGTTCAGATACCTGCAACAGCCATACAGTCGGTCGTAACAAAAGAAGTTGCAAGGAATAGAGGTAGAAATCTTAATCATTACAAATGGTATTCATTGGGGATATTTTCAATCCTAGGGGTGATATTCTCTACCCTATTCTTCCTAGCTAGAGGGAGTATTGCAGATTTAGCAAATATTGATACCGAAATTGTTCTCTACCTAGCAATTACATTATTCTTTGCATTCACTAGCCCAATTGGTAAAGGATTTCTTCTTGGGAAAGAGAGAATTGGGACTGTCAACCTTATTCTTTTATTAGAAACTATTCTAAAGTTTGGAATGGGTGCTTTGGCTATAAATATGGGGGGATCTGTTCCGTTGCTAATTCTTGCCAATTCTGTCCCAGCAATGCTCACGACTATCTTTATACTCCCGCTTATTAAGTTTAAGAAAGAGGATAGATTTGAAAAGAGAGATACTCTTAAGATTAATTACAGAGAGTTAATATTAATAACCTTCTCTTTCCTTTTTCTTAATGGGCCATTTATGTTAAGTATGCCTTTAGTGAATCCCGAATTTAGGGCAGAGTTTTCAGCAATCTCTATACTTGGGAAACTTGTTTATTTTGCCTCTGTTCTAACTTCCTCTGTATTGTTTGCTAGATTAACAAATGAATCTGAGGAGAGGAGTCAGAAGAAGAGTTTGCTAATATCTCTACTATTATCAATATCTATTGGGTCATTTATATCTATAATATTCTTCCTCTTTAAGGATTTAATAGTTAACTTAACTGTTGGGGAACAATATTCCATGATAACTCCTTACATTGGAGGCTTTGGCCTTACTATGACGGCTTTTGCGTTTGTATATATGTCTGCTAATTACTTTATATCTAGGGAAGATTACAAATACTTTTTGATTCCTTTCATTGGAACAGTTATGCAGATTGCTTCTTTTATGTTTAGGAATGAGAATTTAGATATGGTGATGTTAAACCAAACAGTTGTGTATGGTTTTATGGCAATAACTACAACAATATATTTATTATTTAAGCTAAGAAAGATTAAAAATGGGGAGGAAGAAAGAGAAAAAGTGGGAGAATATTAAAAAAGAATTTAAAGAGTTTGCATTTCGAGAGGCAACTTTTGGAGCGGCTATTGGTATTATTATTGGTGCTGCGATTAAAGATGTAATAAACTCGCTAGTGACAGATATTCTTACTCCTCCAATCAGTTATGTCACATCTGGTATAGATTTTACCAATCTGTATGTGGCACTAGGCCCTGAGAAGTATGAATCCCTTGCTGCTGCAGAAGAGGCGGGAGCGGTGGTAATTCGTTATGGTAATTTCTTAAATGAATTTATATCATTCTTAATCACTGCGATTATTCTTTTCATTCTTACTTACCAGATAACAAAATTACTAAGTAAGGCTAGGAAAGACGAAGAGAAAGCAGAGAAGAAGTAAAACAAGAGATTAGTAAATTGGACGATGATGGATTTGAACCAACGACCTCTACAATGTGAATGTAGTGCTCTAACCAGCTGAGCTAATCGTCCTTATCTGAGGCTCTGCCTTGGGGGGTAGTTTGTAGATACTGGAGGCTGAGATGGGTTTTGCATTGGTTGCTGGTAACTGTTCACTTGAGGGTTTTGATTTTGAAATTGAGGTGTTGGCTGAGGTTGGCTCTGTGGTTGGTCTTCTTTCAATTCTTCTTTAACAGCAATAACCTTCTCCTCTTCTTCCTTTGGCTTGGAGGGAGTTTCTTCATTAATTCTTCTCCATATGAGTAAGAACCCTATTAATAGTATTGGGAAGAGAATTGCAACAATAATGTCTCTAGTTACTAAACCTGCTATTAAAGCTAGGATTAACCCTCCTATAGCAATAGCAACCATTCTGCCTACTGTCATATCTTAATAATATAAAGAATTTATAGTATTTAACTACTACATTCTACACACTCTAAAAGAAGTTGACAATAAATTAAGGATGAGAAGATTGTTATAACTCTGTAACAATTCTAACACCTGTTAGGTCTTTAAGATCTAGGACACGAGCAAAGAGAATTTTAAATCCGGAGGAGGAAAGGTTGAAACAGTATGAGAGCTATTACGAATATGATTATATTGAAGAGTTTTGAAATTAGAAACAAGGTTAGTTTTTTGTTGTTTCTTTAGTAGGGATAAAATAATGAAACCAAATAATCCAACAAAACCATATTAAATCTAACAGATTTTCTGTTTGGAAATATCTAATCCCTAGGAAACTAAGAAAGCCTAAGAATCCTAACATCCAGTTTTTCCTTACTTTTCTTTCCATATTATTAAATTATCTATTAAAAATTATATATAAAATTATAGATGTATAAGAAGGAAAATACAATTAAATAGAGTAATGGTGGGCTACACTCTCTGGTATGGAACTTAAAAAGAAGGTTCCACTTATAGATTATCTGTAATCCATTGATTAAGCGGGTCTGTATTATTTATGTAATCTTCTATAGTAACAGGTATTTTAATATCTGGTTCAATAACATCAAGATCTTGTCCAGGGAGTAATTCAAAATATTTATATGAGCAAGAAACTCTTAACTTTGAATTCGGAAGAACTATTCCTTTGTAATCTCCGAATCTGTTAGGTTTCTGTCCAGCATTCTCTCCTATTAATATAGCATTCCTATTTTTCTTCAAGTACAAAAGGTGATGGATAGCAGATGAGAATGTATTTCTTCCCATTGCAACATATACAGATTTGTTTTCTGGAAAAGCCTCAAACAAGTCTTTCATAACGTCTGTATTCCCTCCGTTGTTTTCCCTTAAGTCTACTACGAGAGATGTTACAGAATCTGTAGCTTCCAGGAGTCTTTTCTTGAACTCAGCTAGTTCCTCTTTGCTATGATTCCTGTTTGTACATTCGTTGTATTGAAATAGAAGAGTATTTCCTACAATTCGGAAACAATAAAGGTTATTCCCAACAAATGTAGGATCGTTTATCTCTGTAGTTTTCCATCTCAAAGGGCGAAGAGGTTTAACTTTTGCTTTTGTATCAATTTCTACTTCGGTAATACCTTTTTCAGTAGCAATTTGTAACTGGTTTCCGTGACTAAATCCGTAATGTTTTAATACTTGGTTAGAAACCATATACATAGCTAAATCTCTCTTAAGAACCTCAATGTTTTCTTTTGAAGAAAGATTTGCAAGCTTTTCTGCTATTTCCGATATATTGTACCCATTAATATTCTGTATCTTCTGACCTAATAATGATGAGTGTTTTTCTGATGTACCAATAATGTAAACTCCCTGGTCAATCTCCCTTAAGTCTAGGGGTAAACGGTTGTCATATAGAATTCCCGGAACATATGTATGTGCATCTCCTATTAATGCTAAAGATTCTTGTACTGCAATGCTAAAAAATTGGGGTTCTACTTCTGTTGCCTTTTGCAAGGAATCTGAAAGAACCTGTTTACTAACATTTCTGTAAACATCGTAATGGGTTTGTTCTAATTGCTCTTGCAAGTAGTTAACATCTTTTTGCTCGGGAGTAATCTCTGTTTCAGTTGGTTCCATGGGGGTATTATACAGGGAATATAGATTGGTGGGCAATATAGGACTTGAACCTATGACCCTCTCGGTGTAAACGAGATGCTCTAGCCAGCTGAGCTAATCGCCCTTACCTGAGACTCTGTCTTGGGGGGTAGTTTGTAGATACTGGTGGTTGAGATGGGTTTTGCATTTGTTGTTGGTAGTTATTTACTTGAGGTGTTGGCTGAGCTTGATCCCCACTATCTTCAACTTCTACCTTTTCAAAAGGGGAATGGCAATATATTCTAAAAGTTGAGATTTCTTCTATAGCCTTGTTACAATTCTCACAGATTCTAGTCTTTCAGTATCTACATCCTCTCCAAGATATTCTTCGACGAACATCCTATTTAAGCGCTTTCGTTCGGCAACAAGCTTCTCCCAATATGGGTCTTCGCCTGCTTTCTCTTCTAATAAGTCTGCAGCGTGTGGACGATAGTGTCTAAGAAGTGATATATCTATATCTCCTAATCCTTCTGGGTATGGTGTCTCAAGATAATCTTCTGGGATATCAAAAGAAGTAATTAAATCTCTTTGAAATTCTCTTGATCTTTCTTCAAGATAAAGTATTTTTGCATTTGTTAGTGTGAATTTGTAGAGATTATCTTCACAATCCTCTCCACGGTGAAATCCTACAATCTCTCCCACAAGAATATCTCCTTTTAATTCCAGCTCTGGGTGGGAGATAATCTCCCTTCTTTCATGAGCTACTAGCGCTTCACTTTGTATATATTCACCACCTAGGGGGGTATATCCCAATTCTAGGTTAAATTCAGTACCTTTTTCTAGAACTATGTATCCCTTTTCTTTAAATTCACCTCTTATTTGTTCTAATGATGGTCCACTATTTTGTTCTTCAATTCTCATAGTTGTATCTTAATTAAGTAATACTGTTATAACAACATATTATAAGGTTTTAATGGAAAGAAATCAATGTGAAGGTATATGAATAAAGATCTAATGGTGGGATGTATTGGATACCCTCCAAACCACAATAAACTCTATAAGTTAGCGGGATGGTGGGCGATATAGGACTTGAACCTATGACCCTCTCGGTGTAAACGAGATGCTCTAGCCAGCTGAGCTAATCGCCCTTACATATGCCGAGGACAGGAGTTGAACCTGCACGAGAGTATAAATCTCACTACCACCTCAAGGTAGCGTGTCTGCCAATTCCACCACCCCGGCTAATACTAAGGCAATTTTATCAGATTAATACCTTTTATCCAACATCTATAGGGCAAAATCATTTCTTACTTAAATCTCATAGAATCCATTATCTTTAATGCCATCTTATAGGACGTTGCTTCTGGATTAGGAATCAAACGAGATACAATAAGAAATACATACTCTTCACTAGGAAATACATAACCCCTAAATGCTCCGCCTATGCATACTAGATCATACGCAACAACATCTCGATCCCATTTCTTTTCTACAGAATATTCTCCAGAGCAATCTTCTGAAGAAAGCATTCTAGAAACTTTTTCCGAGTATAAATCCTTTATTTTTTCAAAAGTAGTATTCTCTCGATAAATATACACATCTATATTTTGTTCTTCTATACAACTTGTACAACCAATTTCAGAAGGAACCTTATCTGGATAAAAGAGAACTTTTATATTATGTACCAAAGAAGAATGAAGGTCACTAAAGATATTTTGCTCTAGATCCGCTTTGTCTCCATGCTTAACTGCCCAATGGAAAGGAACATCTCGTTCAGTATCAGGTCCTTTATAAGTATTAATTGGGAAATCTTGATAATCAATATAATCAGGAACCTCCACACTAAAACCATACTCGGGGAGAGAAAATAATCCCCATCCAGCATTTACTATTTTAACCTCTTCTGCCTGTTGACAATCAAATTCCTCGGCTATTTTAATCTCTTCAACCTTTCCCACACCCTCCTCCTGCTCAACAACAACCTCATTATCCGTAATCCCCTCAAATGCTCCTTGAAGATAAAGAAAGCCTAAAACACCGGAAAGGAGTAATATTACAAAAACCAGTATCCCAACAATAATCTTGGAGGAGGATTTTTCCTTCACAAAATCTCCTTGATCCTTCACGGGAGTCCCCTGAGTAGGGAGTGTACTCTCAGTATCACTTAAAGATTCCATCACTTTTATATTTATATTAATAAATTTATTTGCTTTATCAGTGTAACAAAAAAAACAGAAACTTTCTATGTTCAATTGCAAAAATATATACTTTGATGCAAAATGTATAAATACCCAAATAAAATTACAACAACAAACATGAAAATTAAAAACATACATGCTAGAGAAATACTAGATTCCAACGGTTACCCAACAATCTCAACAGAAATAGAAGTGTGGAGTGGAGAAAAAGGAAAAGCAGAAGTCCCCTCTGGAGCATCTACTGGTAAAACTGAAGTCGTAGAAATGAGAGACCAAGACCCCGCAAGATACAAAGGTAGAGGAGTACTAAATGCAGTAGAAACAATTAATACCAAACTAAAAGACCTTCTAGTAGACAAAGAATTTACAAGCCAAAGAGAATTTGACCAGATGCTAATAGATGCAGATGGAACAGAGTTTAAAGAAAAACTTGGTGGAAATACAATATTATCTTGCTCTATGGCCTTTGCAAGAGCAGTTACAAACGCTTTCGGTCTAGAACTCTACGAATACCTAGCAATGACCTACTGGGACAAAGAGTATGACAACAAAAATTTCAAGCTCCCTACCCCACAGATATTAGTAATGGAAGGAGCTAAACATGGAAACTGGGCAACAGATATACAAGAATACATGCTAGTACCTAATATGGAAACCTTTGAGACATTCTCTGAGGCTTTAAGGGCAAGTACTGAGGTATTCCACTCAATACATGAAATATTAGATTCCAAACAATACTCCGTAGGCCTAGGCTTAGAAGGTGGTTATGCTCCAAAGGAGTTAACTAGTAACGAAGAGGCATTTGAAATAATCCTAGAGGCTATAAAGAAGGCTGGCTTTGAGATAAATACACACTTTACCCTAGCTCTGGATCTTGCTTCTTCAGAATTCTTCAACGAAGAAAAAGGTGTTTACCACCTAAAAAGAGGAGATAAAATCTTAAGTAGAGAGGAGATAATAAACCTTCAAGAAGAATGGATTAGTAAATACCCCATCAGTTCAATAGAAGACCCATTGAATGAAGATGATTGGGAGGGCTGGAGTCTATATACCCAAAAGTTAGGTAAAAAAATAATGGTTGTAGGAGATGACTTAATAACAACAAATACCAAAAGAATTAAGAAAGCATTAGAGAACAAAAGTATTAATTCTGTTCTAGTTAAATTAAACCAGATAGGGACTGTCTCCGAAACTTTAGATGCTATTAGAACGACTGTAGAGAACAATCTAAAGGCTGTTGTCTCTCATAGAAGTGGGGAAACAAATGACGACTTTATAGCAGATTTAGTAGTAGCTACGCCTGCTCAGTATTGTAAATTTGGAGCTCCAAGTAGAGGAGAAAGAATAGTTAAATATAATAGGCTGTTAGATATAGAACAGAGGCTGGGACTTTGAGAACCATTCCTGCATCTAATTCCCGCATTTAATTTGTAGCAATCAAAGAGATAATCTAGGAACTCTATCCACCTTCTCAATCTCCTCGTGCTTTTCTATATAGTCCCCTAACTGAGCCTTATAATACCCCACTAACCCAATCATAGCTGCATTATCCCCCCTGTACTCCTTAGCAGGATACACATAGTTTAAACCATAAGACCTCACTACCCTACCAATCTCTCTTAATATTTCCTCACTATTAAAAACTCCTCCACCTACAAATACACTCCTTACATCCCCATACTCCTGTATTGCAGATTCTAATTTAATAACTAAAGATTCTACAATTGCATCCATAAATCCTCTACAGAAATCATAAACCCACTCCTTATCTTTCTTTCCTTCTTCTCTTAGCTCTTTTGTTTTGTAAAGTGCCGCTGTTTTTAAACCAGAATAACTAAAGTTTAAGTCATTGGAATTCTTCATAGGTACTGGAAACTCTATCTTCCCACTCTCTCCTTTCTTTGCAAATTCTGTTAATGTTGGTCCCCCTGGATAACCAAAATTTAGAATTCTTCCCACTTTGTCAAAAGCTTCACCTACGGCATCATCTAAGGTTTGCCCTAACTTCACATAATCCCCAACCTTCTTAACATATATTAGCTCTGTATGTTTACCTGAGATTAGAAGACCTAGGGCAGGGAAAAGTTCTTCTTTAATCCCATCATTGTCGCTATTTTCTTTCTTCGCTTTTTCAACATCTTCTGTAAAAGCTTTACCCTTAGAATTTTCTAACAAACCAGATAGAAGATGACCCTCCATATGGTTAACTGGGATAAATGGTTTGGAATATTTAATAGCTAATTCTTTTGCAAAATTAAGACCTATTTCTAAATCTATAGCCAAACCCGGACCATATGTAGAAGCTATGTAGTCTATGTCCTCTGTTTTAACCTTTGCTTTCTTAAGAGCTTCGTCATAAACCATTGGAATATTCTTCTCATGCTCTCTTCTTGCTATATCTGGGACTACACCTCCCCACTCTGCATGGATATCTACTTGGGAAGAGACAACACTAGAAAGAACCTTTCTTCTTTTAAGAACAGCAACAGAGGTGTCGTCACAACTTGTATCAAATGCCAATACTAATGGCTGTTTATTATCCATATATTTCTATATTCCTTTCTTCTAAAGACAGATATTTAATTACTACTTTGTAAATAGTGACATTCATATTGTCACAGAGTGCAGATATCTCTTGGTAGAATTTATCTGCCCACTCTATTAAAACAACATTTCCTTCTTCTAAGTTCTGAATTAAACCAGAATGCTCTAATTCCCCTTCCTGTAATTTCCATGTATCCATATGTGCAAGGACTCTATCCTTACCCTTCTCCTTGTAATTGTATTCATTTATTATTGTATATGTTGGAGAATTAACTACCTCTTCTACCCCGAATGCTTTCCCTACACCCTTTGCAAATTGGGTTTTACCAGCTCCTAGTTCACCGCTTAAGGCAACTACGACTGGTTGATGACCAGTTAGATATTCTCTTGCGAATTTCTCCCCTAGGGAGGTTGTCTCCTCTGGAGTACTAGTTTTTACTTCCTCTATTTTCTTGTTCTTAACAAGGGCGTCTTCAAACTCTATTCTACCTTGTCTTAAGACTGAGAGTTGGTTAAGTGTAGTATCTAGAACTGTAGATGGTTGGTTCTTAGGTAGTGTCCCAGCATCTAAAAAGAGGTCTATTAGTTCTAGGCTTTTCTTTGGTAAATCTTTTATTAGTTGCTGTATGTTGTATGGTGGGGATTTGTAAGAAACGTTTGCAGATGTTGCGGTTATTGGTTTGCCGAATTGTTCTATTATTTCCAGTGTAAATGGATAATCTGGGTATCTTACTCCTACGGAGTTTTGCATGGATACTACTGGTGGGACTAGTTTTCCTTTGCTCATAGATATTACTGTTATTGGGCCTGGGAGGTAGTTTTCATAGAGGTTGTCTGCCATTTCATTGATATCTACATATTCCTCTGCCATTTTTCTGTTTGCTACTGCTATGGATATTGGTTTAGATCCTCTTAGTTTTTTATATTGCATTAACTTTTTTAGTGCTTCTGGGTTTGTAGCATCTCCTCCAAGTCCGTAGCATGTTTCAGTTGGGTATACAATTAAGCCACCGTTTTTTAGTACTTTAACGGCTTTTTTTATTGCAAGATCTTTCTCTTTTTTGGTATCTATTATGTTCATGGTATAATAGGTATTATACTAGGAATGGGTCAGGATGCCTATATTCCAAGATTTTTAAGTTTTAAGGGTAAAGTACTATGTCAGTATTACATTTAACGGGTGCTAATTTTAAAGAAGAAGTTTTAGAAAGTGAGGGGGTCGTATTAGTTGATTTCTGGGCTCCTTGGTGTGGGCCTTGTCAGATGGTTGGTCCTGTTATGGAGGAGATTGCAAAGGAGATGGAGGGAAAGATTAAGGTGGGTAAAGTTAATGTGGATGAGGAAGGAAGTTTGGGGCAGGAGTATGAGATTATGAGTATACCTGCTGTGTTTGTTTTTAAGAATGGGGAGGTTGTAGAGAGGTTGATAGGGGCAATGGCAAAGAGTAATTATGTTGAGGTTTTAAACAAATATTTATAATTTGGAGTATTAGATAAATTCCCTTTTGATAATGCTCCTTGAACAATTTTGTTTTAAATTCTGGTATACTTTTTAGTCTCATTTCAAGGATATATATATATATGAAAAAGTTGTCGGTATCTGCAATTGTGCCAGCATACAATGAAGAGAAAACTATAGGGAATGTACTAGGTGCACTCATTAGATCTGAACTACTTGATGAAGTTATATGTGTTAATGATGGTTCTACAGATAATACATTAGAGAAAATATTAGAATATAAAGATGAGGTTGTAATTGTAGATATAGAGGAGAATAAGGGGAAGGGGAATGCATTGGCGGAGGGGATTAAAATAGCGAAAGGAGATGTAATAATCTTTCTAGATGCTGATCTTTTGAATCTCTCTGATACACATCTTGAAGCACTTCTTGATCCAATTATCAATGGGGGATATAGAGCAGTATTAGGGTATTTGGTTGGGAAATCTGGGTTTTCTTTGGCATCTGCTATTACTGGTCAGAGGGTATATTACAGGGAGGATCTTCTACCACATTTGGAGGAAATGAGGGGGACTAGGTTTGGTGTTGAGGTTTTTCTTAATGGTCTGTTTTCTAAAAAAGAGACAAGGAAGGTTCCTCTTCATGGTCTTAGTGCACCGTATAAGTATGAGAAGAATCCACAAACGGCATTGAATGAGTATATTAAAGAGGGGGTTGAAATAGCTAGGATTATAGGGAGTAAGAGGGTTCTTCCTAAAAGTGATTTTAAGATATTACAAGAGTTGGAGGGTATAGCAGATTTAAAGGCTTTTGAGGATAAAATAAGGGAGATTTCAGATACTGAGGTGCAGGATATATTAGAGAAATATATTCTTAGGTATGTACGGAAAGGGTAGTTGTATCATTGTTATTTTAGATGTACTTTGATATACTTTTTTGCTATATGGAGTGGTAGCTCAATTGGTTAGAGCATCTGCCTGTCACGCAGAAGGCTGCGGGTTCGAGTCCCGTCCATTCCGCCATATTTTCAAGGTTGCAACAAGACCCGTCCACTATCTCTAGGAATCCCTTGGTTGCTTCATTAATTATCCTATAAATTAATCCTCTGAATTTGATATAATAGTTTCAACAAATCTCTTGAAAAACAAGATAATAAAACTATGGTCAATAAGTTAGATTTTAATAACAAATTTCCCATTTATATCAATCCAGAATTTTCTCAATGTAAGGATTCCAAAGAACTGTTATTAGTAGGATTTGGATTATCACATCCCGCAGGAATAAAAAATCTTCAAGCCTCCTGGAAAAAACATGATTCCGAACGAAAAGCTTACGGCAGATCGCTAAGAGACACCAAAAAAATAAAAGTCCATGATGTTGGAGGCGCAATCACACTTTTAGAAATAGACTTTGAAAACAGAACATCAAAAATACTTGCAGATATGAGTATCCCAACCCCTATGGGACTTCTCTATTACGAACCTACAGAAGAACTGCTAGTAGGCTCAGCTTACTCCTTCAAGACAATAAAAGGAGGCTACTTCAATAGAGATCTCAATAATACACTATTTAATACCATACATACACTTAAAAGATCTTCCCAAGGCATCTATGTTGTATCTACAGCAACAGACTCTCCATTAGAAATAGATCCATTAAATCCAAATGTAGATATTTGGGATTGGATAGCGACGGAAAATGGCTACAGTTTAACTAGAAATGGAAACATACGAGCAATCGACCGAAATTTCAATTACCAAAAATGGGAAGATGAAGGATCGAGTCGACATACAACACACATAAATGGTGTCGAAGAATACAACGACGAATATATTCTTGCAACACTTTTCCATCAAGACAAATTAATAAAAATCAATAAGAAAACAGGAAGAAGCTATACCATATTCTCAGATCTAACAAACCCCCATGGAATACATAAAACAAAAGAAGGTTTTATAGTATCAGACACAAGAGGTGGGAAAGTAATTCTCTTCGATAAAAACTTAAATCACACTAATACGATTACAGGTAACTTCGACTGGGTTCAGGATGCAATTTAATTCAATAACCATTATATTGTATTCAATGATAATAAAGGTAAATTCGAAATCTTTGACAATAATTTAAAACATTCTTTCAGTATCGAGTGGGGCAAAGAACTTCGAAAAGCGAGCGTTTTACTATGGATAAATACTTGTGATGCAAAAAAATATTTTTATATGAATAAAGAAACTTTCAAAAACATAACTTTTGAAGAGATTTACCTAATACATAAAAGAAATCTCAAGTACTTGGAAGTAAGGAATGAAAGAAGAACAGCACTATGTTTTTCTGGTGTCCCCGGAGCAGGCAAAACAACTATAAGTAAACAATTAGAAAAGGAATTAAAAGCAATAAGAATAGAAATCGATGAGATCAGGGATATTGTTTCGAAAATCTTCGAACAAAAGAATCTTGAATTTAGAGACAATGAAGATAAATATCTTAAAATAAAAAACCAAAGTTATAAATATTTAGAACAACTTCTTAAGTATTTACATAAAAACAAAAAGAACTCATTGATAATACTAGATTTTAGTTTAGATAGAAGATACTTCTATGTACAATCTCTTTTGGATAACTTAAATTACAAGATTTTCTCAATATCAATAGAAGCTGATGAAGAACAATTGAGAGAGAGAATAAAAACAAGGGATAGTGGGATGCTTGACCACTCAATCTACTTAAAAATGCTCCCTAACTGGATTAATGATCATTCAGTATTCAATTCTCAACACAAACTTGATATCTATATAAACACAAACAAATTAACAATTGAAGAAAGTACTTCAGAAATCCTACAACAATTCAGAGCAATCAAATAAATTTCTCAACTCGACAAAGTACCTTCTCTCTTCTCTCGATTTTATCCATATCTAACTCTTTACCAATATTTTGAAAGTATTCAATATACATATCTCCTATTTTCCTATGTATTTGAACAGAAGGTGTTCTGAATTGTAATGATTGTATCCTTCCATACAACTCTTTTGGGAAAATTTCATCTAAACTGAATAAATACTCTTCACTCAGACTAAATAGCTCAAAAGTAATAATTTCCAAATTAACATCTTGAATACGCAATGCATATATCCTTTCCCCTGATGCACTAACCTCTATAGGATCGTTAAGCTCTCTAATAAGATTAATTAACTTTTCTCGATCTTTCCTAAGAGCAATCAAATCTAAATCGTTGTGTTTCTGAGTCAATTGACCTAACAAACCATCTAATCCGTAACCCCCGATAACAGATATTCTTATATCATTCTCTTTACAAAGCTTTAAGAGTTTCTTTAAAAAACTAATTGTTTTCTTTTCTTTTGACTCTGTTGTAAAGTCGTTCATGCTCTCCATACATTCAATGATAAATCTGTACTCCATCTGCTATGAACCTCTAATATGTACTCATCACCCTCAAGACTTCGGATTTTAAGTACTCTTGCTTTTGTAGAGAAATGAGATCCTATATGATTCATACCTATGAGGAAAAAAAATATGTTACTTTTTAACTTACTTACTTCCGGATATTTGGGACAAGACACTTCATAATATCCCGGTAAACAGAATGCTTGACTATCTCCTGTAATCGTTCCTGATACTTCATGGAAACCGTAATCTTCAAGAATCTCATGTTTATAATTGGCAATAATATACGAAGGAGTGACATTGATATGTGTTCCAAGATAATTACCAATAGGTTTTCTGGATTCAAAATACTTAATTGTTTGAAGATCCATCTCTATGTGAGATTTGTGTTTCCTTCTATATTGCAGTTTATATAACAATTCAGGGTCGGTATGATATGAAGAATATTTACCTTTATACAACCTCATATAATTCTCCTTGAAAATAGCAACATCCTTCTCTCCACATACCAACAAATCAATATCTGACAGCTTACTCTCTTTTTCTTTTTTGAAACCATAATCTTTCAACAACTCTGCACCTGTAATCCTTATATCTTTCACTCCAAATGCTGAAAGCTCTTCCAATACAAAATCCAACCCTTCATCTTTAATATTCTGTGGTTTCCTTGAAACAAATACCTCTTGAATAACTTTTTCAGGGACAAAACGGAAGCCTTCTTTTTTTGTTTGTAATTTTCTGAGAATCTTACCTTCAACAGAATATAAGGGATGGCCGTAAAAGCCATCAACTTCATGATAATTAGTAAAAGTCCTGTAGACTGTTCCTTGACTCAAAAAAAAATCTCCGAAGGTTACTTCCATCTTTTAGTCTACAATTTTTTTAAATAAAGGTTCCTTAATTTTTTCAAGAATATCAAAATGTGTCCTCCAATTTGGTTCCCACTTATTTTCTCCTACAGAGTAATAAATATCTTCTTTGGTGTTTAAGTAACTCTTTATTTTAAGTGATGATTCTGGCATGTAAGGATATAACAATGTCGCGATATTATTTATAATAATCAAAAAATCAATCATCAAACTCTCCGCTTTTTTAGGGTCTTCTTTAATAAGCTTCCAAATCTCAGTATCATTGAAATATTTGTTAGCAAAATCTCCGAGTTTTTCTATTTCAACCAAAGACTCCGTAAATTTGCATTTTGATAATAACGACTCCGTTTTCTGATAACAATTTTCTACCTCTTTAATAACATCATAGTTGATGGAAGAGAAATCTTTCGAGAGTTTCTTATCAAAGTTATTACTTTGGAACTTTAACACTCGAAATACGAGATTTCCTATATTAGCAATTAATCTATCATTAATTGTACTTTCCAATATTTTTCTATCAAAATTCGACTCTTTATTTTGAGGTAAAACCGTACTGATATAAAACCTTACAGCATCAACTCCGTATTCCTCCCCCAAAGCTCTCATATCTACAGTATTTCCTTTACTTTTACTAAATTTACCCCCTTCATACTGCATGAACTTGTTTACTACTACATTATAAGGTAACTGGTATCCTCTTCCCGTACCCATTAACTGTGCTGGCCATAATAGACAGTGAAAAATCAAGTTGTCCTGACCGAGAAAATAGTACTGTTCAGCATATTTATTAAGCCACCAATCTTCCCAATTCTCAGACTGCCCTTCTGTCCGAAGGAAAAGACACTCCTTAGGAACAGATTTATCACAGCTGTTTTGACTCCACTCTACAGACGCAGATAAGTATCCGACAACCGCTTCAAACCAAACGTAAAATCTCTTAGATTCAGAATCTTTTATTAAATCGATATCAAAATTGCTTTCAATAATCTCTGTAGGAATTTCTACTCCCCAATCAAGATCTCTGGTTATAGATCTTGGCTCAAGTCCTTTATCTAACCAGCTAACAGACTCTTTGTAGACCCAATCCTTCCAAATATCTTTTTTCTCTTCCACATAAGGTATTAATCTGTTTTGTAGTTTTTTGAGATCTAAGAAATAGTGTTCCGTATCAACCAAAGACAATGCATCCCCCGTCAATTTACTATATGGATCAATTAAATCACCAACATCCAACCACTTACCACAGGACTCGCATTGATCACTTCTCTGGTCAATAGCCTTGCAGTAACTACACTGTCCTTGAACATACCTATCCGGCAGAAATCGATTTTCGGAGGAAGAAAAATATTGCACTGTAGTCTTTTTAAAAATATACCCATTTCTTAATAAATCTAAGAAAAGTTTCTGAACAACCTCCTGATGGTTAATAGTCGTCGTCTTTGTATACAGATTGTACTCTAAGTTGAAATAGGTAAATAAATCCATATTTTTCTTATGATAAGTATCCACGATCACAGATGGAGATACATTTCTCTTTTCAGCTTCAAGGGTTATTGGTGTACCATGACAATCAGATCCTGAGACCATCAAAACATCATTTCCAAGAAGACGATTAAATCTTGCAAAGATATCTGCAGGAAGCAGATATCCTGCCAAATGACCTGGATGCAAATCCCCATTCACATATGGCCAAGCAATGGCAACAAGTATTTTTTTCATATAAATCCTTACTTACTATTTTTATTATTATACATCATCCTATAAAAAATATTCTACAAAGATCTTTTAGCGCTTTTGCTTCTTTATCAACAATTTTATTTGATGTTTCTTTTATTCTCACTCTTTTCATAAACGAATAAAATATTTCAATGGCATTTTCGAGTTTAAAATTCTCCAAATTAGCATAAATACGCGTCATTTCTTTCTCCAAATAAGTCCTATCAATATCTTGTATTTCAAAATCATATTTGAGGATAATATCTAGCTTACTTTCAATTTTTCTATACTCATTCCTTCCTTTCTTAAGTTGAACTAATTTATCTTTTTCAGAAAATGTTCGAAGAAGAACATATCTGACAAAATTCCTTGAGCCTTTAAGATCAGATGGCCTAATAACATTTTCGCTATGCTTACTCATCCTCTTCCTATCGTCTCCAAGTACTGTCCCATGCATATATACTTTTTTATATGGAGGCTTAAAGTTCAATATCGTAGAAATAGCACACATAAGATAATGCCCCTTAACAAGTCCCTTGCCTGTTATCTCCAAAAGATTTTCCATATCATATTTCTCGCGAATAAAAACGGGAATCAATATAGATTGGAATATAGGATTTATTGAATAAACAGATCCTTCGATCTCAATCTTAAAAGTAAATTTCCTCTCTTTGCTCAAGGGATAATCCGCATTTAATGTATTTAGAATATTCAAAACACTATTTTTATGATGCTTAGGGAAAAATTCAATATCGTTGATAAACAAATCACTTTTAAGATCAATTGCCTTATCTAAACGCAAGAAAAGCTGCTCTCCTTTTCTCTTTATAAACCCTTCTCGATACAGGTACTGTATCTTATCTTTACAATATTCTATGTATTCTTCATCCGTATCATAATATTCTATGTAATTTTTCTTTGGTTTAAGATTATAATCAACAAAACAGTTCTCTTCTTCTTGAGCAATACTTATGTATTTCTGAGCAACTTTTAATATATCTTCATAGGAAGGATCTGTACCCACATCCTCTAGATATATCTTCTCGTAAGGCAGTCCATGCGAATTCCAAGCTGCAGTCATATAAAAAATATCCTCTGGGTTTTGAGCTTTCCACAAATAATACTTATAGTAAACATCAAGAGCTATTTGACTTAAAGCATTACCCATATGATAGCTCTTCTTAGGCATACAGGGTGTATTTAATATAATTTTCTTGCCCAATAAACTAGGGATTAAATTAATCTCCCCCCGCTAGGATATGAGCCTAGACCTCAATCTTAATGAAAGATAGCGTCCTACTATTAGACTACGGGGGACTAATAGAAATTTCATAAACATACCATACTCAAAGGATATATTCAAACAACTATGTTTTTGGTATACTCCTACTCATATGTTTTACTTAGGTACATGGGACATCGGCAGTTTATCAAGAAAAGAGATACATGATATTCTCTCTTTCTCTCTACAACTAGGTATAAACTCGTACGACACAGCCGCTGTTTATGGCAAAGGAGAGGTGGAGAAAGCTCTTGGCAACTTACAGATCTCCAATCCGCAAATAATAACCAAGATCCCTGCAATAGAAAAGCCAGATTTGACAGATAGTAAAGATATTTTGGAACTATATCCCTTGGATTATGTTTTACAACAAATCAAAACTTCCCTAAGGAGATTAAGAGCAGAAAAAGTACATGCAGTACTTTTACACAATTGGACATACGCATGGGAAAATATTAATTTAGAAGATACCATATCTCTTCTTAAATTCTTAAAAGATCTTGATATCGCTAACAAAATAGGCATATCTTTACCAAACAATTACGAAGGAAGCTTACATGAATCACAACTACTACAACATATCGACATCATAGAATGTCCACACAACAAACAAAATATTTATATTACTAAAGTATTGAGACTCTTAAAACCAAAGTTATCCGAGATAGTTATAAGAAGCTCTCTAAGAGACGCAGACCTCAAAGACACAGAGATTCCTGTTTTATTAAATAAGCAAATTGATTTCTGCATACAAAACGGTTTGTCCCTAACTATTGGTTCTACAAACAAAAAACATATAAAAGATAATTTAAATTTAATCAAGTCCCATGAAGTTTCGAAACCCTAAAATCAATGATATTAACCAAGAACCTTTTTTTAGAATACACTCTAAAAAAGATGTTCGCACCTTTAATATTCGAAAGTTTACCTATGGTGTCCTTTCAACAGATCTAAACAATCCACTCTGCTGTGCAAGCATATCAAATAGTACAATCAGTATTGATTATTGGAAAGGTTGTCCCTGGCAATGTGCTTATTGTCACGTCCAAGGTTCCAGCCAAGACTGGGAGGAAGGAAAATCTTGCATGGGTAGAACACCAACACCTAGAAGCCAATTCTCTGTAGAAGATATCATGGACGCCGTAATCAAGCATCCCTTCTTTAAAAAAGATGAAACAATTATAAGTATTGGTACAGCAAGCACTGAACCTTTTTCTCAATATGCGATAGATTCAACATTCGATATTATGGAATATTTAGTTTCCCAAAAACTAAAAAATCCTATTTGGATTGTTACAAAGTCACACTTTCCACAGAACTATCAAGATAGACTGCAATCAATTACGAGAAATGGAAACAAAGTACTGATATCTATTTGCTGGGCTAATAACCCAGCAGAAATAGAACCGATGAGGAACAATCGCTTCAAAAATATAGAACTTATTAAAAATGCGAACGCACACACCTCATGGTACTTACGTCCTCTGGCAAAAACATGGAGCACAGATGAAAAGCACTTAAGAGAAACTTTTGAGTATGCTTCTAAATACAAAGACTTCATCGACATGGTAGTCCCTGGTGGTCTGAGATGGACAGAAGGAATAGAGTATGCAATGGAAGAAATAAAAGGTATCAAACTTCCTCCAATACCGAAAAACGACAATACAAAATTTCTGCCCGAAAAAACAAAAAACCTTATACTAGAATTACATAAAGATTTTTTTGGAGAGGACAAGCCTCTTTTCTTTAAATCTTCCTGTTCCTTAAGTTACCTACTTGGGATTCCATGTATAAACCTTGCAGAGCTAAGAAATCCTGAAGAGTGTGACTCTTCTCTATGCCCAGCAGAACAACGAGCGATATGTGCCAAGTATAAACTCCCCTCAAAAACAGAGTTGCAATCACGAATAGACAAATTGGGCTTAGAGGAAATAACAATTAAGAAAATATATAAAAATGGCGATTTAATAACAGAGCCTTCTCTAGATACTCTCACATTTGCAATTAAACAGAAGATATACCATGAACTCGCAAAGAAATAACATCATCTACAAAATTAAAGAAGAGCTACTAAACGAACTACCAACAAAAACATTTGTTCTTGATATCAAGCCTAAAACTACCCACTCGAATCTTCTTTTTGTTTCAACTCTCCCTTTTTCAAAGTTCATAAAACATTTAGAACCAATTGCTCATCATATTAATACAAAATACACAGTTAGCGAAGATGTAATAATTTTTCAACAGAATTATGAGATAGCCTACCTGGATTACACCTCTTATAGAAAAAGAATTCGTGGAGAAGATCTATACCTTTATCAGAACAGATCAACGACTTGGTCCATTGGTCCTTGGTTAATAGAAGGATTCTGGTCAAATGTCCTTTCCTCGCAATTAATCACAGGGGATCATAACTTGAAAGGAGATAAAAGAACAATAGAAAAAAATGGGTTGATTATTCTAGAAGATTTTTTAAATAAAGAAATAAGCATTAAGAAAAAACTCTTTTTGACAGGATCGTTAACTGAATTCGAAAAAGAAATAGTTCTTCACGACATTAATATCGCTAAAATACGGAAATTATTCGCTAGCCAAGGAATATATCTCAAAGGATTCAAGGATGTCAAAAATAAGAATAAGTTACTTAATAAAAAACATCAATCTATATTGGAGGAGTTGATAGAAGCTTCCTGGCTTAAAACTATGTAAAAACACATTTTTACATAGTAGATTTCTATCTCACCTTTTTATACTTTCTTATTTGTCTCATTTTAGGTTCAAGATGTGTATCTCCCGCCATATTTGAGTTGTTCCAATTAGACCTGTGCACCATGTTTAAAGAGTCTTTTAAAGCTTGCTTTGTTTAGCATTAAAAATAGGAGTGTTCAAAAGTAAGGTCTGGTGTATGAAAAGGATCAAAAAAGAGATGTTTTTAAGACCTCTTGGTTCGAAGTAAGAATGTTTATGTGGTACAAAGAAAATTACTTATTATACTTAAGCCATTTCTTATTCTTAAATTCATAATCTCTTTCTTGCAAACCCTTAATAACCCTGTCTAATACATCAGGATGATACTCTTTAACCCTATCCAAAGTATCTTCTCCAAAATCTATAGTCCAAACAATTCCTCTTGCAACTATATCTTCCTTGTTACTTGGTCTACCATCTGGAGTATTAGGAAATATAAAAATTTTAAGTTTGCCCTCTTTCTCTAGATTAAGTAAGAACCCTTGTACATCATTTATAAAAATTTCCTTTTCAACTTTTACAGGAACCTCTGATACAATCTCTCCGGTAAAAGATGTCATCCCTTCTTTAAAAGTATCTGGTTTTAAATAATATATTGCCCCCTTTTTATTCTTATATCCTAAATCAAAAGCTCCTTTAAATCTTTCCCAAATATATGGTTTTCCTTTTAAGAAGCCTGTTTGACATATAAAATCAAAATTGTCTCCCAAAAACATTGCAGCTGAAGCAATATCTTTTGTAGCATACACCCAGGGTGTTTTATGAGTACTTGGTTTAGGTTCTAATACTTTTAAACCTCTAACTTTGGAGGAGTGATAAACATATTCTTGATTAATCATTATTAATTATACAAAGTATTTTTTCTTTTTTATACTGTCTTATTTGTCTCTTTTTAGGTTCCAGACGTGCATGTCCCCCCACATTTGAGTTGTTCCAATGAGACCTGTGCACTATGTTCAAAGAGCCTTTTAAGGCTTGTTTTGTTTACCCTTAAAAGTAGGAGTGTTCAGAAGTAAGGCCTGGTGGACGAGAAGGGTTAAAAAAGAGATGTTTTTAAGACCTCTTGGTTCGAAGGTAGAATCCTTACACTACTTCAACACATCCTCCTTAACATATTGTTTTACCAACTCGTGTATTTCAGGATTATTTTCAAATGTGAGCAGTTCTAATGCCTTATCTAATTCTATCCACTCGTTCTCAAGCTCAACACCATCTTCGTAAGTTTCCTCTTGTTTCCCTTTCTCTATTTCACTATTTAACAAAGCCAAATAATAGTGATCTGTTTTCATTTGTATCTCACTCCAATCTATCTCATATGTACTTGAACCAAGATATCTTAATAATGTTATATCCGTATAACCAGACTCTTCCATAACCTCTCTAAGAGCAGCTTGTTCTAAAGTCTCTTCTCCTTCTTTATGTCCTTTAGGTAATACATACCTAGTATTACCATCTGGCCAAACCTTTTTTTATTACTAACAGTTCAATATTGTTATTGTCGGCCTTGCGTACTAGATAACATCCAGCAGAGGTATTAACTCTTCTTTGTTTTTCTAAAGATGAAGTGTCTCCTATTCTTATACTCTTTGGTAAAACTTTATTTTTCTCTTCCATCCTTAAAATATTAATAAATTATTCGTTATTTCGTGAAAGCCATTGTTCTCTAAACTTTTCAAACTCATGTCGTTGAGAATCAAAATCCTTAATACCGATGTCCCATGAATCTAACCCCTCTTTGTATATTACGCTTCCCTCTGGTAAGGAATCAATAACCTTTTGTCCCATTGGATCTACCCATATCCATTTATCATTCGATTCATCATATACTTGGGTATATATATGACCCTTATAATTATTTCCTCCATTATTTAACCACTCCTTGTCTATTGTCTCTACATACTTAGTAGGAATACCACTAGCTCTAGTTAATGTAATAAATAATATTGCTGCGTCTGTACAACCTGTAATATATCCATCTTTAAGAATCTGAACACCTGTTCTTTTTCTAAATACTTTTTCATCAAATTCTTTGTAACCTACTAGAGATGGTCCCATATCTAATATCTTTTGTACTTTTTCAATAAATGTTCCATTTATTTCTGAAGCAATTTCTTCGATTTCAGGTGTTATTAAAGTTTGTGGACTGGGAGATAAGAATTTATTTACCTCGTTATTTTCAACTTCAGAACCTAGTATTTGATCCATATGTAAATTATATCAGAAAAGAGACATTTCCTCCCTTTTTATACTGTCTTATTTTTCTCATTTTAGGTTCCAGACGTGTATGTCCCGCCATTTTCAACTTGTTCTAATTATTTCCTAGGAGATTCTTAAGATGCTTTGGAAGCTATGGTTGTATACATAAAGTATCTATTTATACCCTCCTGTGTAGAATTATACTGATTATCATACTTAAAATAATCTACCCATATCTCTCTCATCCTAAGTAATTCCTTGTATTGAGGATATGTTAATTTAGAATCTTTTGATAAATCAAATAACTCCAAAGATCTAATAAAAGCCATTTGAGCATACTCTTCATTACCCTTATCCCTCCAACTAATAGCTCTATACACCTCACTACCAATATTAGCCATCTGTTCTAAGAACGGTTTCTTATGCCAATCACCCTTGAATTGCTCTTTATGTTGGATATCGTTCATTACTCTACGATCTTAGAATTAACTATATCTAAAATTTTCTTACGTACTTCCCAGTCTGAATATAACTTTACATCTACAACTACTGTTTTATATATCATGTCTTACCTCTTTTTAATAACAAAAACCTCTGGTAATAATCCTCCTTCATTAACTCTCGCCAAACTCTTTATGTTCCATTCTTCCTTTCTAAATACTTCCCTAATTAGTTTTTTCTCCTGAGTTAATAATACTATTAATCCCCTCTTCCTAAGTAATTTCTTAGCCAATAATTCTAATGATTTATATATCTCAATATTACCACTATGATCTCCTACTCTAATACCATACGGTAAATTAGTAACAATCTTGTCTATATTCCTTTTAGATAACTTAATGCTTTTAATATCACTTCTAAACAGTTTGTACTTACTCTCCTCTATTCCTGCTACTTTAAAATTTTCCTTACTGGCAGATATAGCCTTTTCACTAATATCTGAACATATTACTCTCTTTACATTAAAATATTTTAAAGCTGTAATTGGTATTACACTAGAACCACAAAACGGGTCTAATACAATATCTTCTTCTTTTAACTCTGCTATCATACAAAGTATATATGCTAATGAAGGATTTATGCCCGCAGGAACAAACCCCTTTCTCCATTCTCTTTTTGAGAGCTTTAATATTCTTCCATTACAATCTTCTATATGTAAAGGTGAATACAAATTCCTAAATATTTCAATATTTCCATCTATGTTTATTTCAAACTCAATCTCCTCCTTTTCTGTACTTAATATAACTGCTTGAGGATATTTTTCTAATAGTTCTTTAAGAACATATTCCAATGTACCATCTAAAATATGTAGCTTGTAAGTTGTATCTGTCATTTAGGTATATTATACTATAAGCACTCGGTCAGCTTTACTAGATATAACACCTTCCGTTGTATGTATCTCAGGAGTTCTTCTTATTCTTACATTAACATTGTATTTTATTACTATTTGTCAATTATATTGACAAATACCTTGACAATTATTTTACAGATGGTGTTAAGTATTCTTTACAATCAGCATTAGCAAAGATAGAAGAAGGTTTAAAGAATATATCTTTTGATATGCGTCCTACAAACAGAGAAAAGGATGTTTTAGATTTAATTAAGAAATACAAAGAGATTACTTCTTCTGATGTTGCGAAGGATCTTGATATATCTAGACAACAGGCTTTTAATCTTTTAGATGGCCTTGTTTCAAAGGGTTATTTAGAGAAGCAGGGTAGTACTAAGAATAGCTTCTATA
>DCVX01000019.1 GCA_002328805.1 Candidatus Dojkabacteria bacterium UBA2177 | reverse complement strand
TCGTAGTTTTCTACTCTATAGGTTTTTGATACTAGAACCTCTTTTGATTTCTCATATAAACCCTTCTGCATCTCTTCCAGAATCTTTATAATTGCTTCCTTAAGGTTTCCGAATTTAACATCTTTCTTTTCGAGAGTGTCTCTTCTTACAACTACCACTCCACCATTCTTTATGTCCCTCTCTCCTATCTCTATTCTAACTGGAACACCTTTCTTTTCCCATTCATTAAACTTAAACCCTGGGGATACGAAGTCTCTATCATCCAGCTTTAAGACCCCTATTTCACCTTCTAACTGCTTATACACATCCTTGGTATATGTAAGTACTTTGTCCTTGTTAGAATCTTTAAATATTGGCACAAGAACAACCTTTATTGGAGCTACTGTAGGAGGTAAAACCAAACCTTTATCATCACTATGTGTCATTATTAAAGCTCCAAGCATTCTGGTACTTGTACCCCAACTTGTTTGCCATGGGTATTGTAGTTCACCATTCTTGTCTGAAAATTGAATGTTAAAGACTTTTGCAAAATTCTGTCCAAGGTCATGCGAGGTCCCAAACTGCAAAGCTTTTCCATCTTGCATCATGGCCTCTACCCCATATGTATCTACTGCTCCAGCAAACTTCTCTGACTCTGACTTCTTACCATAATATGTCTCCATCGCTAGGAATTCCTTAGCAAATTCTACATACATATTCAACCTGTCTAGAACCTCTTTTTTAGCTTCTTTATGGGTTATATGCACTGTATGACCCTCCTGCCAAAGGAATTCCGTAGTCCTAAGAAAAGGCCTTGTTCTCTTCTCCCATCTTACAACATTTGCCCACTGGTTAATCTTAAGTGGTAAATCTCTCCAAGAGGTAATCCACCTTGAAAAAGTGTCATACATTATTGTCTCAGATGTAGGGCGGATTATTAATTCTTCCTCTAATTTGGATTCTGGATCTACTTCCACCCCTTCTCCATCTTCTGTTTCTCTGAGTCTATGATGAGTTACAATTGCACATTCCTTAGCAAAACCCTTTACATGACTAGCTTCTTTTGAAAGAAAGGATTTAGGTATAAAGAGTGGAAAGTAGGCATTCTCTGCTCCAGAATCTAAGATCCTTCTATTTAGTTCATCTCTTATCTTCTCCCAGATAGCATAACCATATGGTTTAATGACCATACAACCTCTAACTGGAGAGTTTTCTGCTAGGTCAGCTTGTTCGACAATATCCAAATACCATTTTGAATAACTCTCTTCTCTTGGTGTAATACCTTTTTTCATAATCTCTATTTTACACTATTTAACAAAGAAACTTAAAGTTTTTTACTCAAACAACTTTTTGGGCAGAGGTACTAAACAATCTTTGGTCCAAAACCCCAATGGTCTGCAGCTTTTGCTAAAGGAGTATCTGGATTCTCTTTAAGCCACTTTTCTAGATCTCCACTGCCTAGAGCAAGTTCTTTTGCTTGAACTACGGCCTCTACACCGGCTTCTATACCCCAAGGATGACCGAGGACTCCTCCTCCACATTGAAGCATGATATCTTCTCCAAGTTGATGGATAACTTCTGGAATACTTCCTGGATGTAGGCCACCTGATGCAACATGCCAAACGGGCTTCATTCCAAACCAGTTTTGTCCTAGAGTGACCGAAGATTCAGGAGTTATATCTAGTTGCAAGGCATCTCTTATCAATTTCGGCTCCCCATAGTTTTCCATCTTCGTTTTCGGAGCTCCACCATGTAAGGCATCTACACCTAACAATCTTAGAATTTTAGCATTAGCTACCATGGACATAGAGAAGTCCATAATCTCGCCTTTGTTATATACTCCAGGACCACTCTCTCTAGTAAAAAGACTATGCATTGCTCTATGAGCGTGTATTGCAAGCCCTGGGTTTTTTAGTCTCATAGTGTGCAGTGCGGAAAAACCTGTTGTAACAACGTCCAGCATCATCCAGCGACCACCCTGAGCCTTAATCTTGTCTGCTCTAGATATCATAGTGTCAAGATTGGAGTGAGTTATATTACAAAGATAGAATTTCTTCTTTCCACTCTTCTCTTCTATCTCTCTCCTAACTTTATGAACAAGCTCACACCTATCATCAAACTTATTAAAGAAAAGATTTGTTAGGTTTTCATCATCCTTTATCCCATGGTACTCACCATTTGCAGCAGTAAAAAGTATCCTTGCTAATTCCGCTTGCTCTTTTGCTGTTCTTCCAACCTTAGGCTTAGGAACTGTTAATAATAACGGACCCCTCTCTACTTGCAACATCTCTCGGATTCCACCTATTCCAAATTGAGGACCCGGAAATGACTTCACCATGGATTCTGGGAACCTAATATCTAAGCACCTTAGAGCTTTAATCATCTTCATCCCACCTACATTCCCTACAATTCCTGCCAGTAAACCAGACATATTGCCTAATTCAAAAAGTTCTACTTTGTAAGCTATTTTAAATGTTTTTGTCTTAGGATCTAGATCAAAGGCTGTCGCTCTAAGCTTATCTGCCATTTCTACTCCAGAATCTTTCCCACTATATACTTCTGTCCAAGTCCCGGTAGAACTCTCAGCTGCACAAGCAGCAACAACAGTTTCAAACTGGTCCATACCAATACCATCTGCAAGTTCTATATCTAAAAAGGTTATTATATAATCCCTATCTGCATTCTTGGGCTTCCAACCCTTAGGAGCTATATATTTCTTAGAATAGCTATCATCCTTACCCTTCTTTTTTTCTCCTAACATATTTTTACTAAATAAATTTATTTAAATCTTTTTTCTATCTTACTCCTTCTCCTATTTACCCTAGTCTCTTCTACTTTGTCGCCTAGATAATTAAAGGAGTTAGCTACGGTATTAAAGAAAAAACCTAAAGAGAAAACCAAAAATCCTAAAGCTGCAATAGCAGTTGTTTTACTGTCAAAGATTCCTGCTTCAGGAAGCTCCTCTGTTGGTGTAGCTTCTAAGGTCAATGTATATGTCCCTCCATTGCTCGTTGTCACTGTAGGGCTAACTGTTCCAAAGGTAAATTTCGAAGAACCCTCCTGTATTGCCTTTAGATAAAGGGTCGCAACAACACCATCATATGTTTCTCCTACTTGATGGGTCGTTGAAACACATTCTATTGTTAGAAGACCACTTACAGAGTCATCTAAATTAAAGCTGTCACACCTGTCAGCACCGTTTGCAGTTATATATTCCACTCCCCCTGTATATTGCAGAGAGATGTCTATACCAGTAAATTCATCTGCTCCACTATCTACAAGAACCTGTATGGTTGTACTGTCGCCATATATCGTTCCACTATCTGGTGATAAAGAAATGGACAAATACTCTGCATACACTGTATTATTAAGGCCGAAGAGAAAGGTAAAAAAGGCAATTGCTAAAACTTTAGAAAAACCCTTCCTTATTCTCTCTTTATTGGGGCAGTACATATTAAGATACTTTACATTTAAGATTTCCTACTGTCAAGGAAATACCTGTAAATAAGGTAAAAAGGCAAATATGTTTGAAGATTTTGTAAAAGAAAATAACCTGCAAAACTATAGATTGAAACAACTCTATCAGCAATATTATAAGGAGGACATCTCCTCTTGGGATGATTTAACAACATGGCCACTGGATATTAGAAAGAAATTAAAGGAAGCAATCCCCTTCTCTAAGTTGGTAAACTTTCAAGAATATATAGCCAATGATAAGAAAACAGTTAAGACATTATCTTTTACTAAAGAAGGTTTCCCTGTAGAAACAGTTCTAATGAAATACCCCAAAAGAAACACAATTTGTGTAAGTTGTATGAGTGGATGCCCTG
>DCVX01000028.1 GCA_002328805.1 Candidatus Dojkabacteria bacterium UBA2177 | reverse complement strand
AGAGGAGATTAGAGAAGATGATACAAACATTACACTTAGACAAAGATTGGTGAAGAGAACAACTGAGGTCTTAATCCCAACTTTGAAAGATTGGATTGCTGGGAATATTACTCCTGTTAAGCAGAATGGTGAAGAAGCTACATATTGCTGGCAAAAAGATATATCTAAGGAGAATGCTGAGATACTTTGGGAAGAATATGAACCTGAATACATAGAGAGAATGGTTAGGGCATTGATTCCATGGCCTGTGGCGTGGACAACCCTTCCAGAGACTCTACAAGATTCTCTTGCAGGAAAAAGGATGAAGATCTTTGAGGCTGAGTTAGTCAATACTGAACACAATAAAACACCTGGAGAGGTGTTTTTTAAAGACGATATGGTTCTATTTGCTACTAAAGATTCTGAGATAGCTCTAAGGGTAACAAGTTTCCAGTTAGAGGGGAAATCTAAGACGAATGAGAAAGAATTCTTAAATGGGATACAAGGAGACCTTTAGAACTCTCCCGAAAGAATTATCTTGATAATGCGCAAGTACACAATAAGCCGAATTCTGTATAACGATGATTATCTGTCTATGCGGTTCAACCTTGCTCCAGGAGGGGGTTACCACGCGATATTGCATTACTGCAATACCCGGTAGTCTCTTACACTACCATTTCACCCTTACCCCGCCAACTATAAGTTAGCGGGGCGGTATAACTTTCTGTTGCCCTTTTCTCCAAAAGATTACTCCCTTCCAACTCTCGTTGGCTCCTATCTCAATATGTTTGAGACTGACATGGAGTCCGGACTTTCCTCACTTACTTTAAAAAAGCAAGCGCAATCATCTAGTAGTACTTGCGCACTCTTATTATACTATTTTTTGGTTCTTTTTTTAAGTAGAACGATTGGAATAACAATTATCGCAACTACAGGAGAGAATACAACAACCCAGATTAAGAGATTTCCTATTGATTTTGCAAAGTTTACAAGATTACGCGCGACCTCCTATCTCTTTGAGAACTGAGGCTTCTTTCTAGCTTTAAGGTGATGGTATTTCTTCCTCTCTACTGCTCTAGGATCTCTTGTAATTAGTCCTTCCTTTCTCAATACGCTCTTAAGCTCTGGATCCATTTTGTATAGAGCTCTTGCTAATCCTAAGCGAACTGATTCAAGCTGTCCTGTAATTCCACCTCCAGAAACTTTAGCAGTAAAGTAGTATTTACCTTCCAAACCAACAACTATTAAAGGCCTGTTTACAATCTTTTCGGCGTCTTTCCTTGCAGAAAAGTATTCAGAAATAGCTACTCCATTAACAGTAGAAGCACTATCTCCCTGGTATATCCTTACCCTTGCTGTCGAGGTTTTTCTTCTTCCTATACCTTCTGTATATTTCTTCACCATTTAATACTTTATAATTTAATCTCTGTAGGTTTCTGAGCTGCGTTTTTATGCTCGGGTCCTTTGTATACTATTAGTCTAGTAATCCTTTTGTCCTTTAACTTGTTCTGTGGCAACATGTTCTTTACTGCATCAACAATTATCTTTCTTGAATCCTTTTCTAATTGCTCGTCAAATCTTGTTTCTTTCAAAGCACCAGGGTATCCTGAGTGTCTGTAATACATTTTCTTTTTCTCTTTTCCTCTGGTTAATTTGACTTCATCACTATTTATTACAACAACATAGTCACCACAATCTACGTTAGGAACTATTTCGGGTTTATCTTTACCAATTAGAAGTGACGCTATTCTTGTAGCAGCTCGCCCAAGGATTTGGTCCTTAACATCTACGATGTACCAATCTCTTTTTATATCTTCTTTTTTAGTCCAAGTTGTTTTATATTTCATATTTCTTTGCTATTAATTAAAGGCCTGCACGAGCTTGAGGTCGTGTGCCACTCTTTTTAACTACTGCTGTTTTATCCACTTTCTTCTTAAGACCAACGGGTGTTTCTTCTTTAATCTTTAGAGGATTTTTCTTTTCTGCTTCCTCTATATCATCTTTTTTCTTGGTATCTTCTTTCTTAGACTTAGGAGCTACAGATTTCTTCTTGTCTAGTCCTAAAAGGTAAACTCTAGATAATTCTGCATTGTCTCCATCTCTAAATCCTACTCTAACAAAACCTACACCTGCTTTATCTTTCTTAATATATTCTAGATATTTCTTTACTATACTTTCTTTTCCTAATACATTGTTGAGTTTTCTAATAAATTCAAGGTCATCTTCTTTCTTTTTACCAACCTCTATTAAAGATTCTGCATTCTGCTTTAGAACCTTTGCCTTTGTTGTAGTTGTTACAACATAGTTATGGTCAAAAAGAGACCTTAAGAGATTGTCTATAAGAGATTCTCTGTGTGACTTCTTTCTTCCTAATTTTGCTCTTTTGATTCTCTTGTACATAAGTCTCTTTTAGATATATTAAACTCCTTTTATGTTTATTCCGTATTCAGATAGTAATTCTACAACCTCGTTTAAGGACTTATTTCCAAATCCTGGGAGGTTAAGTAATTCTGTAGCAGTTGCGTTTCTAAGGTCTCCTACTGTTTTGAATCCTCCTGTTAGAAGTCCTGTCTTCGATCTCTTGGATATTGGTAAATCTTCTATCTTCCAGCTTCCTATTTCATCCTCTTCCTCTTTTGCTTCCTCTTCCATTTCTTCTGGTGTATTTGCCTCTTCTGCTAATTCTTCAACCTCTTTCTGAGACATTCCCATTGCTATCATGACTTTTCCTGCAAACTCTTGAAGAATCTTTGAAGATTCAACTAAAGCTTCCTTAGGTTCAATACTTCCATCTGTAGTTACTCCAAGTAAAACTGCGTCTAAGTCTGTCTCCTGTCCCTTACGGGCTTGTTCTACACTGAGGCTTACTCTTTCAA
>DCVX01000025.1 GCA_002328805.1 Candidatus Dojkabacteria bacterium UBA2177 | reverse complement strand
TCAGATTCTTTCCGACCAAGAATACAGGTATGTATTGGAAGTAAACGGTGGATTTGCTAAGACAAATGGAGTGAAGAAGGGACAAAGTGTAACTACGCACTTGGTATCCAAGCAGTAAGATGGTATAGTTTCTGGGTAAATTAGTTTAGACCTCAACAACATGATAAATTCCTTAGTAGATTGGTTAGTTCAAGCAATAGATACTCTCGGTTATCCAGGTGTTTTTGTTGCTGTATTTCTTGAAAGTCTTTTTGCTCCTATTCCAAGTGAGATAATATTACCTTTTTCCGGATTTGTTGCATCCCAAGGGTCTTTGAATATTGTTTTGGTTATTATTACTGTTGGTATAGGTGCATATCTTGGAAGTTTACCTTTCTATTTCATAGGTTTATGGGGAGATGATTTTGTAGAAAAGTTTTTAAAGAAGTATGGTAAATATATATTTATATCCCAAGATGATCTTGAAAAAGGATATAAAGCTTTTGAGAAACATGGAAACAAGATAGTGTTCTTCGGTAGGTTTATACCTTTAATTAGGTCAGTTATATCTTTTCCAGCAGGTGCTGCGAGAATGAAGTTCTCTATATTCTCCATATATACCATTCTTGGGAGTTTATTATATGCTACCGCCTTATGTTTAGGAGGTTATTATATGGGAGAGAATTGGCCAACAGTTGTTGGTTATATTAATCAGTACGAGAATATAGTATTAGCTCTGTTATCCATCGCTATTCTTCTCTACATATGGAGGAGTATGAGAGAGGTTATAAAAAACTCAAAACAGAATGAGGCAGAGAAAGAAGTAGAGGAGTAGAGAAGGAAGGAGAGAAGTAGAGAAGGGTAAGGGGAGTTTTAATATGTTTTTATTAAAGATTTCCCATTCATGCCAGAGGGTTTTTGTATTCCCATTAGATCCAGGACTGTAGGTGCAACATCACAAAGTGCTCCATAAGGCAGGACTCTTGGTGCAATATCCGTTCCAGAAAGAATAAAGAGAACTGGATTTATAGAGTGTTCTGTGTTTATAGAATTATCTTCCTCGTTTAACATCTCCTCTGCATTCCCATGATCTGCGGTTATTATTACAGCTCCACCAAGAGCAGTAAAATGGTTAACCAACTCTTTCGTGCAGTAGTCAATAGTCTTAACTGCTTTTATGGTTGCTTGGATATCTCCCGTATGCCCAACCATATCTGCATTAGCAAAATTTGCAAGAATAAAGTCATAGGGCATTCCTTTTAGTCTATTTTTTAACAACTCTGTCATCTCTAGTGCACTCATCTCTGGTTTTAGGTCGTAAGTAGGAACCCTAGGAGAGGGAACTACCACACGATCCTCCTTAGAATAGGGTAAAGGTTGTCCACCATTAAAGAAATATGTCACATGTGGGAATTTTTCTGTCTCAGAGATTCTTAATTGCCTTAATCCCATAGAATCTATGATTTTCCCAAGTGGAAGGTCAATATATTGTTTTGGAAATATTACATTCACAAGAAGGTCCTTTCTGTATTCTGTCATTGTTGCAACATAAAGGTTACTTATTGGTTCTCTAAGAAAACCCGGAAAATTAGGTGATATAAAGGCCTCTGTTATTTGCAAGGTTCTATCTGGTCTGAAATTTACCATTATGACGACATCATTTGGCTCAACCTTGCCAGGATTAATAATAGTAGGCTCTATAAATTCATCTGTAATTCCCCTTTGGTAGTATTCAGTAATTGCTCTATGATAGGTTGGAAACTTTTCTCCCATATTCTTTTCAAAAAGATAGTAGGCTCTCTGTGTCCTATCCCATTTTCTGTTTCTGTCCATTGCGAAATATCTCCCAATAATGGTGGCTATCTTCCCGAGTCCTCTTTCAAGACAGAATTTATCTAATTCAACCAGATATTTCACAGAAGCATTTGGAGCAGTATCTCTACCATCTGTAATTGCATGGATATATAACTCGTTTTGGAAATTTAATCTAGCAAAGTAGTCAACGAGAACTTTGAAATGATTAATATGTGAATGGACAGAACCATCACTCACCAAACCAATTAAGTGGATGTTACTATTATATTTCTGAGCATGTGCGAAAGCATTTTTTAAGGTGTTGTTTTTGTAAATAAGTCCATTCTCGATAGCTTTATCTATTCTAGGTAAATTTTGAAGAACAGTGGTGCCTGCCCCTAGGTTAAGATGTCCAACCTCACTATTCCCTTTAACATTAGGGGGTAGTCCTACAGCCTTTCCAGATGCAAGGAGGTAAGTTCTTGGAGATGTAGACCAGTATTTAGCTAGGTTATCTGGTTGACCTAAAACTACTGCGTTACCAGAACCCTTGGGAGCTGCTCCCACGCCATCTAAGATTATTAATAGGACTTTTTGTTTTACATTCATAGGCAGTTGTTGTATACATTGTGGCATATTTTTGAAATTTATTCTATAATCACAACTGCAAATCAGTAATATTTTAAGGTAATTATTATGGACACCAATGTAATTAAGAAGGTTGAAGAGAGTTTTTACAAAAAAAGACCAGATGTTAGAGTAGGAGATACTGTAAGACTACATCTAAAAATTAAAGAAGCAGGTAAAGAAAGAACACAGATCTTTGAGGGTGTTGTTATTGCAATTAAGGGTTCTGGTTTAAGCAAGAATTTAGTAGTAAGAAAAATCTCTTACGGTGTAGGGGTAGAGAAGATTGTTCCTTTGCATGCTCCAGTTTTAGAGAAGATAGAGGTTATTAAGAGAGGAACTGTAAGAAAATCTAAGCTTTATTATCTAAGAGGAAGGGTTGGGAAAAGAGCACTTAAGGCTGGAGAAACAACAAATATCTACTTAACTGATGAAGAGGAAGTAGGAGTTGAAATTCCAGTAACTGGAGATGTAGAGGAAGAATTACCAGAGGAGATAACAGAGCAAGAAGCTGAAACACCTATAGAGGAAGTTAAAGAGGAAGAGGTA
>DCVX01000010.1 GCA_002328805.1 Candidatus Dojkabacteria bacterium UBA2177 | reverse complement strand
GAACCACCAGGACCACCAACTACAAAAAGATACCCCTTAGAACTCTCTCTCTTTTTTCTCTCCATATGTTAATATAGTATATTAATAATCATATTATGTCGAGAAAAAATAAAGCAAATCAAAAAAGAACATCTTCACTCATAAAACACAAACCAGATAAAACTATCCTTTATTTTGCAATCCTTATGGCAATATTCGGAGCAATAATGATTTTTGATGCAAGTGTTTATAAGGCAACAGCAGAGTGGGGAGACCAATTTTATTTCCTAAAACAACAGGTTATCTGGATAATAATCGGCTTGGTCCCTGCATTACTAATTTACTTCTGGGACTACAGAAAATTTCTCAAACTTTCCTTTCCTTTGCTCATAATAACAATAGGCTTACTTCTTGCTGTATTAATCTTTGGGAAAGAAATAAATGGAGCTACTAGATGGCTAGCCATTGGTCCTATAGACATACAACCTGCAGAGTTTGCAAAAGTCGTTCTTATAATGTACCTCTCATCCTGGCTTGCTAAAAAAGATTATAATTATAAGGACTTAAAGCAGGCGTTTGCCAGTGGTTTCGGGAATGAGTTACTAAGTTTCGTTGTAATCCTAGGAATTGTAGCCTTTTTAATAGTGCTAGAACCAGACCTAGGAACAACAATTATTATATGTGCCACATCATACATCATGTTCTTAATAGCAGGAAATAGCAAAGCACATACAATCGGCTCTTTTTCAATCCTTGGTCTGTTATTTCTACTAGGTGTTGCTGCAGCAATCTTAGAACCTTACAGGTTACAGAGAGTTCAGACATATCTTTCACTCCTCTTTACAGGAGAAGTCGCAGATCCTAGAGGGACAGGTTACCAGATGCAACAGATACTCATAGGTATAGGTTCAGGAGGTATCCTTGGGAAAGGATTTGGCCAATCAAGACAGAGATTTGGATACTTGGTTGAAAACACAGCTTTTACAGATTCTTTATTCGCAATTATTCTAGAAGAATTAGGACTACTTGGAGGGACGGTAATTGTCCTCTCTTGGGTATTCTTCCTGTGGAGAGGTCTTAAAATAGCGATAAATGCTCCGGATAAACAAGGACAATTACTTGCCGCTGGAATAACAATATGGCTTGTTCTACAGGCACTAATGAATATGGCTGCAAATGTCGGACTCATACCTCTAACAGGAATTCCTCATCCTTTCCTAACATATGGAGGCTCTAGCACTATCGTTACACTAGTTGGAATTGCTATACTACTTAATGTAAGCAAATACACAACAAATGGAAAATAAAGAAACAGAAAAAAAGTTGCCATTAGAAAAAAAGATTGTAGTAACTGGAGGAGGATCTGGCGGACATATTTCCACAGCATCTGCAATAATTTCTGCACTTAAGAAAAACTATGAACTTAACGATGATAATTTCCTTTACATAGGAGGGGATTTAGGAATGACAAATGAAAAGCCGGGAAACTCCCTTGAGCAGAGAACTTTCGCTAATGAGACATTTAATAAAAAATATATACGAGCTGGAAAACTGCAAAGGAAATTCTCTATTCGGGGAATCTTCCTTTTATTAAGAACTTTTCTAGGTTTTGTAGATTCATACAAAATTTTAAAAGACTTCAAACCAGACATTGTTCTCTCTACTGGGGGATTTGTTTCCGTTCCTGTCTGTCTAACTGCGAAGATGCTAAAAAGTAAGATCTACCTTCATGAACAAACCGCAGCAGTTGGATTATCTAACAAGATTGTATCTAAATACTGTGAGAAAATATTTATTGCATTTCCATCCTCAAAGAAATATTTCCCCGAGGAGAAGACAATACATACGGGAAATTTAGTAAGACCGGAGATATTTGACAAGAGTGGAAAAGGGAAAGTAGTTGAAGGTTTGAAAAAAATGTTAGTCCAGCAAGAGGATCTCCCTATTGTATATATCTCTGGAGGAAGCCTTGGTTCACATATACTAAACAGAACCGTCAAAGATGCTCTTCTTTCTTTACTACAAGATTTTCAAATAATTCTTCAGACAGGAGATAACAAAGAGTTTAGGGATTACGAAATTTTAGCAGGAGAAAGAAGAAAGCTTAGTCCACATCTTCGAGATCGCTTCCTTCCTGTTAAATACATTGGTAACAAAGAGATTGGCTTTGTGTTAAATAATATAGACCTCTTTGTAGGGAGATCTGGAGCAAATACAGTTTACGAGATGGGTGTCTTACAGATTCCTTCCATATTTATCCCAATCCCTTGGGTAACACACAATGAACAGGAAGAAAACGCTAAGATTTTAGAAAGACTCGGACTTGCAGAGATATTAAACCAGGGAGAATTGACTCCAGAGAATTTAGTTTTGAAGATGAGGAGATTTTATGAGAAAGAGAAAAACTATGACTCTTCAGAGATAGAGAAAATCTTCCTGAAGAATGCTCAGGAAAAAATACTGAAGGAGATTGGGATATAAAAACAATTAAAATTATTTTAATTTTATATGGCAGACTTAAAGGTTAGAGGTGGAAATAAATTAAGTGGAAGGCTCACTCCAGCAGGGAATAAGAATTCTGCACTTCCAGCTCTATGTGCAACTTTGCTTACAGATGAAGATGTAATACTTAGAAACTTCCCCGATTTAACAGATGTAAACAAGTTAGTAGAAATGCTAAGTTCAATGGGTTCTAAAATTGAATGGGATAAGGAAAAAAAGGTTCTTAAAATAAATAACTCTTCTGTTGACAAAAACTTTGGGAAAGAAAATTTCCCTCTTGGTATGCGAGGCGCAATCTTGCTATTAGGACCACTACTTGCAAGAGCAGGTCATATTGAAGTAACTCAAGAAATAGGAGGTTGTTCACTTGGAATTAGGGAATTGGATCCTCATTTGGAAGTACTTAAAAATCTTGGAGCAGAAATTACTAATAACGGCACATTAAAAATAGATGCGCATAAAGGTTTAAAGGGAGGTTTTCTCTGGCAAGATTATATGAGTGTAACAACAACAGAAAACTTTGTAATGGCTGCAGTTTATGCAGAAGGTGAGTCCACAATGGTTAATGCAGCCTCAGAACCACATGTTCAAGATTTGTGTAATTTATTAGTTGACATGGGGGCAGAGATTGAGGGTATAGGAACTTCAAAAGTAACTGTTAAGGGTGGTAAAAAATTACATGGGGCAGATTTTACTATTAGTTCAGACCATCATGAGATTACTACACTTCTAGCCCTAGGTGCAATGACAGGAGGGAAGATAAAAATTGAGAATTCAGAGCCGGAGCATTTCCCTCTAATCCAAAAGGCCTTCAAAAAGTTTAATGTAGATATCGAGTATGAGGGAGATACTGCATTTGTAAGAGAAAACCAAAAACTTAAGATACTACAGCCATATACCAAAAACTTGCTACAAAAGTTAGAGGCAGCCCCATGGCCATATTTCCCGGCGGATTTATTGCCACTTATGATAGCACTTTCTGTTAAATCTGAAGGCTCAATAATGTTCTGGAACAAACTCTACGAAGGAGGTTTCTTTTGGATACCAGAACTTATTAAGTTTGGTGCACATATTGTAATGTGTGACCCACACAGAATTATTGTTTATGGTAACAAACCATTAAAAGAAACAACTGTTGACGCACCAAATATTATAAGAGCAACAGTAGCACTATTAATGGTAGCTCTTACAATAGAAGGGGAGACGATAATTAGAAATGCTGACAGTATAAAAAGAGCACACCCCAATTTTATTGAGAACTTAAACACCCTTGGTGCGGATTTAGAGTGGGTGGAGTAGTAAGGAAATTCAAAACTATACACTACCTAGTTTCTTTAAGAAATCTGGCACTAAGTACAAACCCAGACTATTACTTGCCTTTAGAAGAATTACCACCTTTCTATTCTTTAATGTTTCCAGTCTTAAATTAAGCATTGCAGCGACTTCATCTGCTGATTCTAATCTTTCTCCAATACCAAAATGTTCAAACATCTCTCCAACATAATAGACCTCATCAAAATCATAATTTTGAACTTTCTCTCCCAATTCTTTATGTTTTCCCACAGATACTTCTCCCAATTCCCTCATGTCTCCTAAAATCGCTATCTTGTAGAAATCGGCACTACCATAAAGACGGTCAAAAGTCTTTAGAGACATATCCATAGATGTTGGATTAGCATTATATGCATCATTAACAATTATCGTGTTATTTTTGTATTCCAAGGTCTCAAATCTCCCTTCACTATTTTCAAATAATTCTACACCTTTAATACAGGTATCTATGGGAACTCCTAATCTATTTGCTGCAATGATTGCAGCCATAGCATTGTATACATAACCTTCGCCAAAAACTTTGAGTTTTACATTCATTTCATTGTCATAATATTTGAAGGAAAAATGAGTTCCAAAACTGTCTACCTGAGGATCTACAATTTGGTAATCTACATTTTCTCTTGTTCCAAAAGTTATAAGTTCAGAATCTTTATTGTAATCTTTCTCTATCCTTGCCAACCTATCATCATCTACATTGAGTACCAATGGCTTCCCAGTTCTTTCCATATAATCTGCTAGATCTTTTTTCTCTTTATAAATATCCTCTATTGTTCCTACTTTCTCGGCATGGACATGTCCAATATTTAACAGGATTCCTAGGTCAGGATCTATGGCATTTACATGCCATGCAATCTCTCCGCTTCTATCCATACCGCATTCCAATACAACCACCTCATGATCATCATATTGGCTTAATATAACAGCATTTCCCCATACGGTATTAGATTTCTGTCCGTATAAAACTTTCTTTTGTTGCTTAAGAATTGTTACTAACATTTGCTTTGTTGTAGTTTTCCCTGTGCTACCAGTAATAGCAACTACTGGAGCTGTTATGTGAGATATGGAGAAATTAAGAACCTTCATTAAACCTTCTTCTATGCTATCAACCAATATAATTGGCTCATTAACATTCATACTATCAGCATCATATTTGCCCTTCTCACAAAGTACAACTGACGCACCCTTTTCGAATGCTTCTAATATAAATTCATGGCCATCAAAATTCTCCCCCACAATAGGAATAAATAGTTCTCCCTTTTTTATAGTTCTCGAATCGTGACTAAAACCAGTGAAATAAACATCTTCCCTGTAATTACGGATATCAAATTCTGGAAATCTTTTTTGTATCTCTTTTAACTCTACCTTCATAACTTATTTTGTTAATTTATCTATTTTTAATCTACATTAACCCTTTCTTAATATAGTAGTTATTTGAAATGTTTGCAATAAGTTTTCCTATCGGCTCTAGTAGTGGGAGGAGACCTAAATTACTGTTTTCGTTGTTTAACAACAAAATATAATAGCCTAGAGAATTATATTTAAGCCTGTAGTTGTATTTACTTGACCTAGATACCCCTCAATGTTAAATTAGTGGCATGAAGTGGTAAAAGGTGGTGAAAGATGATATAGTAAAAACATGTTAATAGGAGAATACAAAAGTACACTAGGAAAAAAGAAAAGAGTATCACTTCCAAAAAAATTTAGAGAGGTATTAGGTGATAACCTGATACTAACAAGAGGCTACGAACAGGCATTAATAATAGTTAACAAAGAATTATGGAAAGAAGTAGCAAAGGAAGTAATGAATGGCTCTTTTATAAATAAAGATATCAGAGATACAAGTAGGTTTCTTGTTGGAGGTGCAAAAGAGATAGAACTTGATAAACAGGGAAGATTCGTAATCCCCCAGTCATTACTAGAACATGCAGAACTAAAAGAGGAGGTTGTATTCATTGGACTTGTAAACTGGGTAGAGGTATGGGACAAGAAAAAGTGGGAAGAGCGATTGAAATACCTTCAGGAGCATGGAGAAGAGATAGCACAAGAGATAAGTAAGATGAAAAGCGAAGAGAATGGATAAGATACATACTCCAGTATTACTAAAAGAGAGTATAGACTCCCTAAATATCCAGCCTGATGGTTTCTACATAGATTGCACACTAGGTGATGGTGGACACAGTATAGAGATACTGAAGAAACTCTCTCCAGAAGGGCTCTTACTGAGTATTGATCATGATCAACACGCTATCGACTTTGTCAAAGAGTACTACCAAGAGGAAGTAGAACAAGAAAACTGGATTGTCAAAAGAGGAAATTTCAAGAATATCAAAGAACTTACCAAAGAAATCAACAGAAAACCACTAGGCATACTAATGGACTTAGGATTATCTTCCAGACAACTAGAAGAATCTCACCAGAGAGGATTCAGTTACAATGAATCAGACGAACCCCTCGATATGAGAATGGATGAAACTCTAGGTGTTACAGCTTCAGATTTACTTAAAGCACTTCCAGAGAAGGAACTTGCGTATCTGTTTTGGACATATGGGGAGGAAAGATATTCCAAGCCAATAGCCAGAGAAATAAAAGAAAATATTTCTGATATCAAAACTGTGGGAGATCTCACACGACTTGTTTACAAAGTCGTACCGGTTAACTCAAATAAGAACCCTTCTCGCAGAGTCTTTCAGGCTCTGCGAATCGTGGTAAATGATGAGCTTAATAATCTAGAAATTGGGTTAGACAATTCGTTTGAGATCTTACAAGAAGGAGGAAGAATATCCGTAATATCCTTCCATTCCCTGGAAGATCGAATAGTAAAGAACTACTTTTTAGAAAAACAGGGAAGCGGAGAAGGGGAGATGCTTTTTAAAAGTCAAATTGCCCCAACCGATGACGAAAAAAAGCACAACCCTAGATCCGCTTCCGCCAAGTTAAGAACACTAATAAAAACAAAGAAAAACTAAATTATTATATTAGAACTCTAGAAAAATGAATACACGCACACAAAACTCAAAAACCAGAGATCTACCAATAATGGTATTTCTTATAGCTTTGTTTGTATTCACCATCTCACAACTGATTATCAACTCAATTCTTACACCATTGGGACTAGAATTAGAAAGTCTAAACAGTGAGAAAAACTACTTAGTGGAAGAAAACCGATCAATGGAAGAGGAAATAGCAAAAGCAAATTCCATAATGGTTATAAGACAACTTGCAAATAAAAAATTAGACATATCCTCAGATTCTGAAAGAGTTATAATATACATTGAAGATTCAAATGTTATAGCTGAAAGACCATAATGTCTAGCCTTAATCATCTTTATTCCACACAAGGAAAAAGAAGCAAATCTTCAAGGAAAAGTAAAAACTCCGGAGATTTAAACATTACTATTGTAGGTTATGTAATCACCTTCCTAGCTTTCATTGTTATATTTCAAGTTTTTAGATGGCAAGTCCTATTTGCTGAAGACTTCAAGAACTTGGCACAAGGACAATACGGAACAAACAGAATCCAAGTAGCCCCTCGAGGAGTTATTACCGCAGCAGATAATACAGTTCTGGCAGTAGATGAACCTGCATGGAATGTCTATGCATCCCTAAGTCAAGACGAGAATGAAAGAGCCCTCTTTTTTGAAAATCGTGATTTGTTTGTAAGTGAAGTCTCTTCCATTTTAGGTGTAGAAAAAGAAAATATAGATTCTAAATTAACAGAAGATTTTGTTTATACCTCAATTGCGAAAGGAATCCCGACAGAGAAGAAGAAAGCCTTGGAGCAGGCTGAGATTTTTGGACCTGGCAAACAGGGATTCGGTCTTTATTTTGAAAATGAGGAGAAAAGAGTTTATCCTAATAATGAATTAGCTGCACATCTGTTAGGTTTTATTGGACAAAATGAGTTTGGTGACCCCGTTGGACAATATGGTATCCAAGGATATTACTATGGCGACATAACTGGCAGAGAGGGTTATTCTTATGAAGAGAAAGACTCTTCTGGGAATGTAATTCTTACAGCAGAATACGAGCCAATATTGCCTAGAGATGGTAAGGATTTTAAACTAACAATAGTCCCAAATCTACAAGCGAAAGTAGAGGAGGAGCTAGAGAAGGGAGTAAGAGAGAACAGGGCAAAGAGTGGGTCTGCAATAATAATGGATCCCAAGACGGGAGCCATCCTTGCTATGGCAAATTACCCAACATACGATCCTAATGAATACTGGAGAACTTCAGAGCCTTGGATATTAAGAAACAGAGCCGTGGCAGATGTTTACGAGTATGGTTCTGTACAAAAACCAATTACAGTAGCAATCGCAATCGAGAACGGCGTTATTGACAAAAATCACATATGTAATGATACAACCGGTTACTTAGACCTTTACGAAGCAACTGGTTATGCAGACCTAAAAGGGGAGCGCGTATATACCTGGAACAGATTACCCGCAGGAAAACTAGATATATCTGGGATATTTAGAACTTCAAACAACCCCTGTGCAGCACGCGTAGCACTAGATCTGGAGTTCAACGAATTCTATTCATCCCTCAAAGACTTTGGGATTGGAGAATTTATTGGAGTTGGACTACAGGAAGAGAGCACAAGTTACCTTAAATCAAAAGAAACCTGGACCAAATTGGACACAGTTACTGCCTCATACGGACAAGGAGCAATATCTGCAACACCCTTACAGCTCATTTCAGCATTTAGCACAATAGCTAACGATGGAGTAAGAATGAGACCATATATAATCTCCCAGATTAGTGATGAGAAAGAGGTTATTAATATCTCCCCTCAAATCATTGCAGAACCAATATCCAAAGAAACTGCAGACATAATAACGAAAGCATTAGTCAAAGCAGTTAAGAATAATTCCCTTTCAGCATTAGGAGCCCCCCTCTTAGAATATGACCTAGCGGCTAAAACTGGAACTGCGCAAATAGCAATCAAGGGAGGCGCTGGCTACCATGAAATTCTTACTAACGACACAGTTATTGGTTTCGCACCTTCAAATGACCCCAAAATGATTATGCTTGTTAAACTAGAAGAACCAAAAACAGCTGCCTTTTCAAGTTTGACAACCGTTCCTGTATGGAGAGACATTTTTCTATCTATCGCAGATGACCTAGAAATTAAGAAGATTAATTGAGATAATACATATACTTTATATTTATACTTATCTCTACAAAAATGGCAGACACACTAAAAACTAGCTTAGAGACACTATTTATAGCAACAGTTGCCTCTGCAATATTTGCCCCAATAATGATTTCAATCCTTTATAAATTTAACCAAGTAAGTGGGATTAAAAAGTCTAAGATTGGTGCTGGAGATGGTGACAACAGCCTCTTCATGAGGATAATGAATTCCACATTAACAAATGGAACTCCCAATATGGGGGGAATTTTAATATGGATTTTAGTTCCACTATTAACACTTGCCCTAGTCCCTATGACTCCTGTTGTTAAAGTCTTTCTAATTGGCTTTGCTCTTTTTGGTTTCTGGGGATTCATAGATGTTGCAATATTTACAAATGGATTTAAAAACAATGAAAAAGTAAAAGCCTTTCAAGAAACTTTCGAATGGAGAATGGGAAAATTAACCTTTTCAATATTGCTAAATATCGGGGTCATGTATCTACTAAGCAAAACGGGAGAGATTACTTCAATAAACCTGCTCGATTTAGTCGCCATTAATATTACACCAATAATCCTTGTTCTAACGGCAATAGTCGGACAATTTGCAATATATTCTGCTGAATTAACAGATGGTGCAGATGGTTTAATGATTGGAATATTCACCATAATAAATCTCGCAATGCTATTCCTCTTAACTATACAAGGGCAATATGAATTCATCCCCATACTTGCAATAATTCTTGGGGTTCAAATTATAGACCTTTACTTCAATATCCCCCCTGCCAGATTCTGGAATGGTGGGCCTGGGGCTATGCCTCTTGGCTTTAGTATGTTCTTTGTAGCTTTAGTTACAAACAATCTCATCCCTTATTTCCTGATGTCTTCTATAACCTGGCTAATCATGGCTTCTAGTGCTATACAAATAATTAGCATGAAATTCTTTAAAAAGAGAGTATTCAAGATAGCACCAATACATCACCACTTCCAAGCAAATGGGTGGCCTCAATACAAAGTAGTGATGAGATTTTGGTTATTCACGCTATTTACATGTATTTTAGGAATATATGTAGGACTTTTTTAAATTAAAGCTCCTCGCATTCAACTTCAGGTCCCAAACAGGTACATATATTGTTACTTTGCGAATCTTTAAACACATCCCCATTTGAATAGATATTTCCATTTGCCAGACATATTCTAAAATTTGTCATATTCCCTTGATCATTTTGATACGACACAGAGAACCTAGATTTATCTGAGAGATTAATATCTTGGATTTCAAAAGTGTTGCCTATTAAACAAACCCTACTATAAATACTCTCATCCCTATTAACTATTGAAGTCAGAACTATTTCATCTTCCCGAAGTTTATACATACCTGCCTGAACTGGAGCTTCGTTAAAATTTCCACACAATGATTCTCTCTCCATTACAACCCTTAACAAACCATCATTATGCTGTATATCCACCAAGTCGGCATACAGCAAATCTGGCTGATCCTTATCTAAATAATTTCTGAAGCTATATGTGAAAGCCATATTATCATTAACAAAACCCTCATAAGACATACTTAGCTCGTCTTCTTTACAAACTACATCTCCAGAATTAGAGCACATACAATCTTCTCCATTTTTATATTCTGGGACAGGAT
>DCVX01000035.1:1995-3164 GCA_002328805.1 Candidatus Dojkabacteria bacterium UBA2177 | reverse complement strand
TCTCCACACTCCTCACACATTTCTATATGGTCTTTTTCAGTACCACAGTGAGGGCAAGAGAGGAAGATTACATGGACACTTTTCCTTGGTGTAATTAACTCATCTTTTTTGTTTTCTTTCTTTGAATCTGCCATATAATAGCAATAAATAGTGTTTATTTAGGATAATATAGGGACTATAGTGTGTCAATAAACCCATAGAAAAAGGAATTTAGCCATATTTGGGGTAGCAACATTTCTTGTATTTTTTCCCACTACCACAAGGACAGGGGTCATTTCGTCCAACTTTATTGCTCTTTTTTATAGTTTTTTGCTTGGTTGTATTACCTGGTCTAGTATCCTTATTAGAATCTACTCTCTGAGGAATCTGGTTCTCATTCCTTACCAGTCTTACCTTGAAAAACCTTATTACAACAAACTCATCTATCTTTCTTAACATCTCTTCGAACATATTAAAACCTTCATTTTTGTATTCTACTAGAGGGTCTCTCTGTGCAAGATTCCTTAAGGATATTCCCTCTCTAAGGTCAGTCATAGTGTCTAAGTGTTCCATCCAGAATCTGTCAAAAGACTGGAGTATTAGGTATTTAGACAACTGTTGCATAGGTTCTAAACCTATGGAATAGATGTGGATAATGAAGGAAACAAGTATTACTCTCTTGAGAAGTTCCATCCTCTCGACCCCTTGTAGTTCATACATCTCCCTAAACAACTCTGTTGTGTCTTTGTATCCCAATTCCTTAACAGCTTGGGACAGTAATTCTGAGGTAAGTAAGTTTTCTATCTGGATATATAACTTCCTTTCCTCCATATTGTCTATCTTCATGTCATCTTGTAACTGAGAGGCTACGAGGTAATCTAGATATTCAAGAACTTTCTTTAGTATCCACTTCTCTAATGGGGAGAGAGGGTATGTTATCTTAGATAGTTCTGGAATCTTCCAAGTATCCTCTCTTGTTAGAGAGAATGCATCCAGAGAATCTTGTAGGCTTTCTACATCTAACTCTTTAACAACCTTTAACTCTTCTTTTAAGTTTAATTTAGATGCTGGTATTTTTTTATTTCTCTCTGCTTCTAAAATTTTCTTTCTTAATGTGTAGATTATTTCTCTTTGTTGGTTTAAAACATCGTCGTAGTCTACAAGTCTTTTTCTAATGTCATAGTTGTGTG
>DCVX01000035.1:0-1932 GCA_002328805.1 Candidatus Dojkabacteria bacterium UBA2177 | reverse complement strand
TGTCTTTCAGAACCGATGACATAGAGTCCCCCTAATTCCTTGACCCCGTCTTCTAGTGCAATGTCTGTTCCTCTACCTGCCATGTTCGTTGCAATGGTTACAGCACCTATTCTGCCAGCCTCAGCAATAATCTTAGCCTCCATTTCATGGTATTTGGCATTCAAGACGTTGTGTTTAATTCCCTCCTTAGAAAGCATCTTAGAAAGGACTTCCGACTTCTCTACGGATGTAGTTCCTAGTAGTATTGGCTGACCTTTTTCATGATGTTCTTTTACATCTTTTACAATGGCTTCAAATTTACCCATTACTGTTCTGTAAACAACATCATTGTGGTCTTTTCTAATTACGGGTTTGTTTGTTGGAACAACTATGGTGTCTAGATTGTAGATAGATGCAAACTCTTCTGCCTCTGTTAAAGCTGTAGCTGTCATTCCAGAGAGAAAATGGTAAAGCCTAAAAAAGTTCTGCAATGTTATTGTCGCCATTGTCTTAGATTCTTTCTTAACCTCTACTCCCTCTTTTGCCTCAATTGCTTGGTGAAGACCTTCACTGTATCTTCTTCCTTCCATGGCACGGCCAGTGAATTCATCTACGATTAAAACTTCACCATTACGAACGAGATATTCGTCATCTCTTTGGTATAACTCCTTGGCCTTAAGGGCATTATCTAGATGGTAGGCTAATTGCCCGTTTTCATAGATATTGTCTACTCCTAAACTTTTCTCTACAGAATCTATTCCTTCTTCAGTTAAAGAAACGGCTTTAGCTTTCTCATCTACAATGTAATCTTTTTCTGGCTGAAGAGATTTAACTAAAGAAGCAAATCTTTTGTAAAGGTCATTGGCTGTATCCGAACTAGTAGAAATAATGAGGGGAGTTCTAGCCTCATCTATAAGGATGGAGTCTGCCTCGTCCACAATTACAAAATACCTTGGTCCCTGGACTCTTTCTTCTAAACTCCTGGCCATGTTGTCTCTAAGATAGTCAAAACCAAATTCATTATTAGTTCCGTAAACAATATCACAGTCGTAGGCTTCCTTCTTAGAACACTCCAAAAGATTTACACCACTCATGTGGTCATACTTAAGTCTTCCTTCTTTCTTAGCTTTGGCGTCTCGTTCTTTAATAAGAGACTTCGCCTCATCTCCCTTAAGCTTAATGGCTTCCTCGTCTGTTATGAATCTGTACTGCTTACCTGAATTAATAGCACCTACTGTTATGCCAAGAGCATTAAGAATATGTCCATTCCACTCTGCATCTCTTCTTGCTAGATAGTCATTTACAGTAACGAGGTGTGCACCTCTTCCCGTTAAGCCGTAGAGATACAACGGTAGATTTGCAGCCAGAGTCTTTCCCTCTCCTGTGAATAGCTCTGCTATCTTGTTGTCAAAGAGTACATAACCAGCAAGTAACTGAACATCAAAATGTCTATGATTTGCTACTCTGTTAGAAGCTTCTCTTGCTACAGCGAATGCTTCAGGGAGGATTTCATAGAGTCTTTGCTTTTCATCATTGAGCCTCTGCTCTAATTCTACATCACTTAAGTTAGTAAAGTCTTCTCTACAATTCTCTAAATCTACCTTGAGTTTTTTTCTGAATGTTTCTGTTTTACCTGCAAGTTGTTCGTCTGTAAGTTTGGAGGTTTTCTCCTCTAGAGAGTTAATTTCATCTACGATAGGCTGTATCTTTTTTAATTGTTTCTCGTTTGAGTCAAACAAGTTTTTAAATATGTTAAGCATGTTTTCTTGTCAAAAGTAATCCCTTGATTATATATCATTTTGCCCTAATTAAGAAAAATTTAATTTGACCCATATATATTAAGATATATATGGTTAAGTATTTCCTAAAGGTCTCCCTTACACTTCTGTTTTTAACTCTACTTAAGAATATTGCCTTTGCAGAGGTAAAATTAATTAGCCCATATAACGGAGA
>DCVX01000013.1 GCA_002328805.1 Candidatus Dojkabacteria bacterium UBA2177 | reverse complement strand
TTTAGAGATATTGTTTCTGGTACATTAGATGCTTGGTCATATACATAGAGGTCTAGTTTGTTTTCCTGTGCGTTTGTACTCTCTGTAGCATATTTAAATGTAATACCTCCATCTCCCCACTGTTTAAAGTCAGATGGTATTTGGTATCTTATTTTAATTTTGTTTGTATTTAGGTCAGGTTTAGAACTTACCCACTCATAGTAGTTCATGGAGTTGTTATCTATACCGGTACTGTTTGTTGTCATAGTACCTTTAACATCAGGATTATCTAGAATTACAGATCCTGGGTATTGTACAGAGAGTAGTATAGATTTTTTAGAAGATCCTAGTGGTATCCAGTTTTGACCATCGTTAGTAAATGTAAGTCGTTTTGTTTCGGTATCATATTTTATACCACCATTATCTGTGGAATTACCTAAGTTAATTGTTCCTTGAGCGTAGATATCTTTCCATCTTTTTTCATTGGTACCTATATCGTAGGTGTTGTTAACAGCAGCAACTATATTTGACTCTATACTTAACATTGAGGCTCCTTCTGTATTAAGAGCGTCTAGTTGTGCCTCTATGCCCTCTATTCTCTCTAGTAGTTCTCCTGGTTTAGGGTCGTACCAAGAAACATGAACAGATACCAAAATCTTTCCAACAATTGTTCCATCAGGAAGCTTAAAACATGGTTTTAGCATATTCTCTCCATTATCCTCTGGCCACACTATCTGTTCTATAGAAGGGATTTCTGAACAAGATGCTGTTGGGCTTAATTTCTCTAAAGCTTTTCCTACTGAAGGGCCTGCTTGTATCATCTTTGAACCATATCCTGGTGTTAAGGACATTCCTATAGGATCACCTGTTTCAATATCTCCATTCTCTGTAGTTACAAGCGTTGGCACTATTCCTGTTAATGCTATGGCTCCTGTTTCATCGTTGTAAACAGGTTTAGTGTCATGTCCCATCTCGAAACCTCCTTTTAAATTCATAACTGCCCCAGGTTGTGTTGAAACTACTCCGACTAAGCTTGGACTAGATGAAGAAGCAGCCTCCACCATTTTCTCTGCCGTAGTTGAAACACTTACAATACTTCCACGAAAAGCAGTACCTTTAATATGATAAGTTTCAGCAAGGTCTCCGTGACCATTCCCAAAGGTAACGTATCCGGTAGTTGCGTTAACCACGATTGGTCTTAAAGAATTCCAAGTACCATATTGATTTCCACTAGCAGTAAACATGAGATATAAAGCACTTCCATCAAATCTCCAAAATGAACCGTAGTCCCCATAAATCATTCGATAGGCGTTAGCAGAGGTCGTGATCATTTCTCCTGAGGTCCTTAGCCCTCCTGAGACATCAAGTTTATAACTAGGATTCGCCGTCCCTATGCCGACGTTGCCGCCTCCGTTTGCCAATATCACATTACTGGATTGCCAATAATTCAAACCCACTTGTCCCCCATCTATAATAACCCAATCTGAAGCGCTTGTTGCTTTTATACTGGGCTGACCTGTGACCCTCCCTAACATCATTGTTGGATTTCCTGATGCTGGATTACTAAATCTGACAGTAGACCCAGAAGATGGAGTCCCAACTTCTAATAGAGCACTCGGGCTCGTCGTCCCTATACCAACCTTCCCACTACTGTTTACATATATCGCCTCTGTACTCCCAGATCTTACCCTAAGAGGAACAAGTGCAGATCCTACACCCGTCTGTATATTCATCAAAGCCCCTGTCCCTGTAGCACTAGGATCACTTGTCAAACTAAACAAATCATCTGTACCTGTATCTGTCGCCCAATTAAATAAAGTCTTACGAGTAGAATGTTGCAAAATTAAATCTGCTGTAGGATCCTTCAACCCAGACCAAGGCAACTCTGTAGCTCCAGTAGCATTATCTGCATACTTAGCCCTAACAGCATAAGCTGCAGCTTCCAAAGGCATCCTAGTAAAAACCTCCGTGTAAGTATTAAAACCAGTAGGGTCAAAACCCACCTCAACATAAACACTATCCTCTCCCTGAATCAATGCAGAAAAAGAGGAATAAACCCCAGCCACAGGAGCGGGGTCTGACCCCAACGAAAGATTAAAAACCCCTAGATACTGCCCAATTTCAATATTAGAAAATTGTTCTGTCAAAAGAAGATTGCCTGCTGTAGAAGAATCATAATACCTAATACGGAAATCACAAGTATCATTCCCAGCACCAGTAACAACACATGAAGGATTCCCTGCAGTAACATTTAACCCCTCATACCCAGGATCATTTCTAACAATTTTCCCTTGCAAGTTAACTGTATCCGAAGTTGCAGAATAAATAGGCCCTTTTAAGAGACCCAGAAAGATGAAACTTGGTATTAAAATCCCAAAGAAAATGATTACAAATTTTGATAGATTTAGGCGGTTTTTCTCTTGCATGTTTTCGGGACAGTAGAAAACGCTGTTCTAATAGTAAAATTTTAATACCCCAACCTTAAGATAATAATAGAGTAAAACCCCAAAAGTGTCAAGATTTTTGAGCAACGATTTACAACACAGGAAATACTTACACGACGATATTTACTATCCTACCAGGAACGTAAATTAGACGCTTGATATCACCACCACCCAAATATTCAGAAAAAGCCTTTTCTGACAAGACTTTTTGCCTTACTTCATCCTCAGAAATATCTACATTTACCTTCAAGCTACCCCTCAGCTTTCCGTTTATCTGCACAGGAATCTCCACTTCTTCCTCTTTAAGATGCTTCTCATCAATTACTGGCCAACTCTGCATATGAACACTGTAATCGTGTCCTGTTTTTTCCCAAATTTCTTCACTCAGATGTGGAAAAATTGGAGCAGAAATTATAATAAGTTTTTCCAGATCCTCCTGAGAAAAAATTTCATCATGGAATTCATTATAAAATTCCATAAGTGTAGATATTGTTGTGTTGAATTTGAAGTCCAAGATACCCTGCTCCACCCTGTTAACCAACCTTGAGACTGCCCTAGTTACTTTCGGAGAACTTTTATCTTTTTTCTCCCATGCCGATAACAAAAACCTGTAGTACTTGGAGACAAACCTTCTTAAACCACTTATAGTTTCCGTACTCCAAAGCACATCTCCTTCGTAAGGACCCATAAACATCATGTAACCTCTTACTACATCGGCACCATACTTCTCAATACTTTCATCTGGATTAATGACATTGCCGAAAGACTTGGACATCTTCTGTCCATCTTCCCCTAGAACATTACCATGTATCGTTCTTTTCTTATATGGCTCTTTTGTTGGTAC
>DCVX01000038.1 GCA_002328805.1 Candidatus Dojkabacteria bacterium UBA2177 | reverse complement strand
GGTATGGTGACATGGGTCAGGGCAATAATTGGTTTGGTAGCACTCGGTGGAGGTATATATAATCTTCGTGAATATGTAGTTAACAAAGATGCTAATTGTAAAGTAACAAACAAAGAAAAAAGACAGAAGGTTTTCCAGAGATTAAAGGACATCACACACAAAGAGAGTTTCATTCTAGCAATAGGGGGAATTATTCTACTAGCTTTTGCAGTAAACCTAGTAGAGGCTGTATGTTCTGCTGGTCTACCTGCGGTATATACTCAAATTCTTTCCTTAAACGATTTAACTAAAGTGCAGTATTATTTCTATATCCTGTTGTATATATTCTTCTTTATGTTAGACGACTTAATAATCTTCTTTATTGCAATGACGACTCTACATATGACAGGTGCTTCAAAGAAATATAGTAGATGGTCTAATCTAGTAGGGGGGATACTAATGGTTATAATTGGCCTCCTCTTAATATTTAAACCAGAGCTATTGATGTTTGGTTAGGCAATTAAATAAATTGAGTAGGTTAACCAAATGGACAAAAAAGTAATAGTTTATTCATCTCCAGATTGTGCATATTGTTATACCGTTAAGAGTTACCTTGAAAAGAACGGTATAGAGTATGAGGAGATAAATATTTATGAAGATGAACAGGCTTACGACAGAATGGTTCAATTTTCTGGTCAAAAGAATGTTCCTGTTACAGTTATAGAGGAGGAGATAATAGTGGGTTGGGACAAGGAGAAATTTAAAGAAGTTTTAGGAATTTAAGTATGAGAGATTTAATAATCATAGGTGGTGGTCCAGCAGGCTGTAGTGCTGGTATATATTCTGCAAGAAAGAAACTAGACACATTACTAATTGCAAAAGATTTTACAGGCCAGATAGGTCATTCTGCTTGGGTAGAGAATTATCCTGGGTTTGAAAGAGTAAAAGGTTTAGATTTAGCAAAGGGTTTTAAATCTCACCTAGAAAGTTTTGACATAGAGATAAATGAATTTGAAGAGGTTGTAGAGGTAGTAAAAAAGAAAGACTTCTTTTCTGTAATAACAGATGAGGGAGAGTATGAAGCTCGTGCCTTAATAATCTGCTCTGGAGCAAAGACCAAGAAATTAGGAGTTCCTAATGAGGAGAAATTCCTTGGAAAGGGTATTTCTTACTGTATAACTTGTGACGAATCTTCTTTTGAAGGAAAGAATGTTGCTGTAGTTGGTGGAGGTAATGCTGGTGTAGAAGCTGCTGTAGAGCTTACTCGTTTTGCAAAAAGGGTATATCTTTTAGAGTGTGAAGAGAGTTTAAGTGCAGATGAGGTTCTTGTTGAGAGATTACAGAAAGAGGGTGGTAAGATTATTACTGCTTGTGAAATAACCGAATTTAAGGGTGGGGAAGAATTGGAAGGTGTTGTTTATATGAAGGATGGTAAGGAGGAGACACTTGAAGTAGATGGTTGTTTTATTGAGATAGGTAGTAAACCAAACACAGATTTTGTAAAAGGGGTTGTTGATTTAAATGACAAAGGAGAAATTGTTGTAGATCCTAAAACTTTTGAAACAAGTGTTAAGGGGATATTTGCTGCAGGAGATGTTGTTGACTTTAAAGATAAACAAATTGTGATTGCAACAGGACAGGGTGCAATAGCAGCACTTTGCGCTTATAGACATTTATCATAGGGCATACATTGAGCTTTTTGTGTTGACAGTCATTTTTGTTTAATATATCCTGAAGACTGTTTTGCAATAATTTGCAGTAGAAAATATGGCATACATAGAAATAAAAGATCTAAAAAGAGCATATGTAATGAGCAAGGATGTCTCAGTAGAGGCCTTAAGGGGAGTTTCCTTCAGTGTAGATAAAGGAGAATTTATTTCTGTCGTAGGAAGCTCCGGTTCTGGGAAATCCACACTTCTTAATATATTAGGAGGTTTGGATTGGGAATATACAGGGGATGTAATTGTGGACGGAGAGAATATTAAGGGGTCTGACCCCAACTTTTACAGAAGATATATAGTCGGAACAATATTTCAGCAGTTTCATCTAATACCTTCCCTTAATGTTGAAGAGAATATATTACTTCCATACAAATTTTCTAAAAGAAAAGGTGAGGATGTTAACCAAAGATTGGAATATATTCTTAAGATGGTAGGGTTGGAGGATAGGAGAAAGCATCTTCCTAAGGAATTGTCAGGAGGACAAGCCCAGAGGGTTGCTATTGGTAGGGCGTTAATAGATTCTCCTAAAATAGTCCTTGCAGATGAACCGACAGGGAATCTAGATAGTAAGACAGGGGATTCAATAATTTCGCTTTTGGAGGATCTTAACAAGAAGGAAGAGCTAACAATTATATTGGTAACACATGACCAGAAGATAGCAAAGAAAACTGAAAGAATTATTACTTTAGTAGACGGTAAGAATGTTTAAATATGCATTAGATTTGGTAACAAGAAGGAAGTTAAGGACTATGCTTACAAGTTTGGGTATCACAATTGCTGTGATGCTTATGACCTTTATTCTTTTTGGAATGACAGATTTAGAGACAGCAATACTTACCCAATTCAATGCTGTTTTTAAACCTACAGACCTTTATGTGTCGTCTCAGGAGGTGAGAGGGTTTGGTGCATCTCAATCTGCACCTACAAAAGATGCCCAGGAGCAGAAAGAGGAGGTAATAATTAATGATGAAATAAAAACTAAGATAGAAGAGATAGATGGGGTAGTGGATGTACATCCGATGTTTGTGTTAACTGGTTTTGAGGTTTATCTAGAGGGAGATGATGTTGCATACCCAAGTTCTTTTGTTCAGGCTATGGATATTGTAGGGGATGATGAGATGTTTGGCTCATTCATTGGAGATGAAGTAGTTCTTGAAGATACGGGGATTTTTGTGAGTGATTATGTTCCCTCATATTTTGAGATGTCAAATGAGGAGATTTTAGGAAAGAAGATTATTCTTAAGAGTTCTTCAACTCCTGCTTTTATTGCATCGTCTAGTAGGGGTGGGATAGATAGGGAGTATGAATTTATAGTTCAGGGTGTTGTAGATACTGCTGGAGAATCTTTCTGGATAAATACCTCTAGGGCTCTAGATATTCTTGTCGAGGCGGGCGGATTTGAGGATAAGGATGAATATATTGAACTTATTGGTTATTCTCAGTTACTTGTAAGGACTCAGGAGGGTAAAACCACGGATGTTGAGGAATATATGACAGAAAAGTTAGGGCTTAATGTTATTTCGACGAAGACCATTACTGATTTCATATCTACACTTACTAGTGGGTTGACAATAGCTCTTATTGTTTTTGGTTCAATATCTGCATTAGTGGCTTCGATAGGGATAATAAATACCATGATAATGAGTATCTACGAGCAGACTAAGGAGATAGGTATTATTAAGGCAATAGGTGCTTCTAATAGGCAGGTTTTAATAATTTTCTTAATTCAGTCTGGTTTAATTGGTCTTATAGGTGGGGTTGTGGGGTTGGGTGTTACTTTCGGTTTGATGCAATTGGCAGATCCGTTCTTAGTAGATTTACTTCAGGAACAGGGTTTTACAGCTATAGAAAAATTTTTCCATTTTCAATCTGTTAATGCCATATATATAACCCTTGGTAGTATCCTTGTCGGAATTTTAGCTGGAATATATCCTGCTATGAAGGCTGCAAGGTTAGATCCAGTTAAAGCTTTAAGATATGAGTAATCTTGATTAGAATTAAAATTCCTTGACATTAAATCTTAATGCGGATAAATTGTAGCTAGTTATCTAACTTAATCTTTTTTAAATATGAAAAAGAGAGTTTTACTTTTAATAGGGATATTTTTCTTTATCTCTCCATTCCTTGTTTTAGCTCAGTCTGGTAATGATGATGCTGGTTCGCCCGATGCGAAGCCCGTTATACAACAGGACTCTGACGATGAAGAACAGGGTAATGCTAGGGAAAGCCAGAAATGTGAGAATGTTACAAGGAGAATGTCTTCTGTGACTTCTAGGTATGATGCAAATAAAGAAAGATATATGAATGCATTTCAGAACATATATCAGAATATAGATGAGTTGGTTCTCAGATTAAAGAATGAGGGTTATGATACTACAGAGTTAGAGGAACATCTTGCTCAGTATAATGAGATGATTCAAAACTCTAATAGATACTATAATGAATTCAGAACGGGTCTAGATAATTCCAAGCAGGGAGTATGTGGTAATAGTGATGTAGATGCTACACAGCAATTTAATTCAGCAAGGACTCAGTTAATGAGTTGTAAGAACGAGATGCTTGAATTAAGGACATATGCCCAGGAGACTCTAAGGCAGGACATCTTGAATCTAAGAGAGGAAATTGCTGAATAAGTTATTAATAAATGATTACAATGGAAGATTTAAACAAACAAGTGAACGAAGGGGTAGAAGATATTCCTAAGAAAACAAGGAAACCAATTGTCTTAATAATCCTAGGTATTCTTCTGGTAGGTGGAATCGCAGCTGTTTATTCCTTTGTTATAAGGAAGGACAATCTTCGTTCATATATTGATGAAGTAATTATTTCCAATGATACATATCTGACCAAAACAGAGGATATTGACGAAGAGGTGACTGACTTACCAGAGGATTTTTTAGATTCTGAGCCAGTTTCTACAGAGGATGTAGAAACCACTATAGAAGAGTTAGATGCTCAGCTAGAGGAACTGGATAATCTCGATGCCGACTTTAATTTGGATGCTACGGATGTAGGTTTGTAATCTTGCGGTATCTGCAAAGTTAAAATTTTTAAAAAGAGGCTATCTTTTTAAAACACTTCATATTTCTCAAAGATATTATTTGGAATAATATTGTTGCAAGAATAATATACAAACTGTATTCCTTTAGAAAATCTAACAAGAAGTGAGGTAATACAGAAGAGAGTAGTCCCATTAAAATACCAGCAGAACATAAATAACCGGAAGTTCCACATACTTGAAGTGTCATTATACCTAAACCACTAGCAATTAGGTTAATAACAGAGTTAGTAGTAGTTTTAGCTGTCTTTATTCTCTCCTTAATGTTTCTTACCATGCAAGTCATATTGAGAGAAAAGACTAACATAAAGATAATTATTATTAGATTCCACCAAAAACCTACTAAATGTTTGGGTACTAGGAAGTAACTTAGTACTAAGGATAGTAGGAAGACAACTTTGCAGTAATGGCTTTTTAGGATCTTTATTAGCAAAAAATCGAGATTTATTTCTTTTGGGAATTTCATTTTTATTTAGGCAGTAGAATTAGGAATGAATTAAGTTAATTATACAATATGTGTAAAGAAGGAAGGTGACTACTTAGATTTGTTTAATTGTGAATACCATTGTTTGTTATCCATTTTATATCTATCTCTTATAGTAAATATTAGTTGATTTTTGTATATAATATTATATAATGTATATAGATGTAGGAGTCGACTAGGTCGGCTCCTCTTTTTTACAGTTTAACAAACAGATCTATATCTTTTTTGGTTTTAAACTCAATCCTCCGCCTATTTATAGCTTCCCAGATATCCTTGTAGAATACATTATTAGAGGCCTTTTTATACAAAGACAG
>DCVX01000017.1 GCA_002328805.1 Candidatus Dojkabacteria bacterium UBA2177 | reverse complement strand
CTTGGAATAGAATCTAGCTCTAGAATAGGAGCTCAAACTCTTACAGAAGCTCCTAATAATGCAAGTAATATAGATTATTCAGACTTTTATATTGCCCTCCTTAGAAATTACAATGTCCCTAGCAGGCTTGTCGTTGGATACATCTCAAATATAACAGGATATACTTCAGATGGTTTCTATCACCATTGGGTTGAATACTTAGATACAAATAAAAATAAATGGGTAACTACCGACCCTTTTCTAGAAGAATACTTTGGGAAGAATCTTTATGGCAGTCCATTTCTTGACCATATAACAATCATAAGAAGAGGAAAATCTGCTGTAGCTCCAAAGCTATCCTTCTTCCAAGATACCGACTTTATCGTTAAAGCAGAAACCTCTAAAGATATTCTTCCAAGATTTACTATTGATTCTGAATTCGTAATAGAAGACTTTGACATAACCAAACCCTATGCTAGGGGTTTGTTAAAACTAAGAAATGAAGGGAATATTGCCTTAAACAACATTATTATCTCTAATTCAAACATAGAAAACCTTACAAAATACACAGATCCAGTTAAAAACATGCAATCCGACATATTACTACCCAAAGAAGAAAATTACCTGCAATTTAACATCCCCTATGACGAAATCAATTCTAGCAATATCTTTGTAGTTGCTTCACTTGCAAATCTTAATAGACATAAAATTGAGCAAACTCTAGAAACAACAGTTGAACAAAATATCCCCCTCTATCTCTCCATTCTTTCAAAATCGTTATCCATCTTAATTTTCTGTGCCTTTCTTTTTCTGCTATACTTCTTAATAAAGTTAAGGGATAAGGAGGTTTTTAACCGTATAACAAAACCTTTTACTAAATTATTTAAAAAGAAGAAAAAGTAATGGACAATTCACTGTTTCTTTCAATAATAATATTGCTTTTAATAGCTGTTCTCTTCGTAATGGTTTCTATTAATACAAGAAAGATTGACCAAAAGAAGAGAGAGAAAATAATTAAAGAGCTTTATTCTTTAGAAAAATCTATCAATAGTGAAGAAGTCGCCGTCAGGAGGGATGCAATCATTAAGTTGGACAACCTACTTTCTAAGTCTCTTCAACTATATTTTAAAAATGACTCTTCTTGTGGAGAGAATCTTAAAAGTGCAGAAAAAATATTTAGAAAAAGGGAGTATAATCGCCTATGGGAGGCACATAAGATGCGAAATAAGGTTGTACATGATGATTACGCTGTAAGTAAGGAGGAAGCAAGGGAGGCTCTTCAAATATATAAAATAAGTATTAACAAGATACTCAAATGAGAAAAACTTTTTATTTATTAATAACATTATTTCTTGCTTTAATAACAGTTTTAACACTGAGCCCCATTTCTGCAAATGATGATATCCCAATAGAAGATATAGAAACTGCCAAAGAGTATGAAGAAACTGATGAAACAAGTGTTGATACTATTATAGATGAATACACCAAGCTTTCTGAGAACAGATATTTTGACCTTACTCTAGAAAGAGGCCCACAGACACCTTTTGGTCAATATGTGCCATACACACTTACAATCACACCTCACTTGGATTCTCCCAAAACACAGATTCTTTGGAACATGCCCACAACAATTGAAGCTTATCCCAAGCACGATGAATTTGTATCCTTAGAAAAAGATCAGACATATGTTTTTGAAGGAAGAATCAAACCTTTAAGAGGTGGTATTTACGATTTTTCAATATCTGTAATATCTTGGCAATATGATACAAATTATACAAACTCTGTAGGTGACAATGTTGTTTTCAGTAACAATCTTGTTTTGCAACCAGTTAGCTCACATTACCAATGGATGAATGTCTTAAAGTTTGGTTTAATCTTTGTCGGTTTTGCGGCTGTTATAGTTGTAACAGTCATTGTAGTCAAGAAATATACGAAGAAGGCAAAGACTTGGTTAACACCACCTAGTTAGTAAACTTCAGGTTGGTCCTCTAGGAAATAGGAGATACTTTTGTCTAATTCTTTCGCTATTTTTAGAAGATTGCCTACTGGAGGATATACAGTTCCCTTCTCGTACATACTTATAGACTTATCTGAAAGTCCTACCCTCATACCTAGAGTCTTCTGAGAATATCCCTTCTCTTCCCTGGCTTCTCTTAATCTTTGTGCAAATATTTTTGTATTCATTACTCTCCCATTATTAAATAACGTAATCTGTCCCAAAAAGTTGTTTCTCTTTTTACCACTTCTTCTACAGGTGGTCTTGATACACTATAATGGACTCCATTTTCCTCTAAGATCTCTCCGTCAATATAAGGTGGGACATCTTTTGTCTCTCTCAATTCTTTAATTGTAGCATTCTTCTCTTCAAGTAAACTTCTGAGTTGTACAAATTCTTCTTCATTATCTTTAACTTTGGATTGAAGCTTTAAAACCTTGGATTTTAATTTCGAATTAGCCTTTTCAAGGTCAGGATACTTCTTGGCTTTCTCTAAAATCGCCTTATGCTCTTCGCTCTCCAATAGTTTCTTTATGATGTCTTCCTTTTTTGCAGAACTATACTTGTAGTAAGCCATCTCCCTTGAGGAAGGTTCTCTTCCTAAGATCTGTTTATATATCTTTTTAACTAAGGGAGACATCTTAACAGAGGGTTTCCTCATAGAAAAAGATGGATCAGAAGCCCCTCCTTTAGAAAAAGAATCCGTATCATCACCCTTGTCCCATAAAGGTACATCAACATTTTTCATACTTATGATTATATTACAAACTGTGGATAATTAGTAGTACAGAAGATTTACAAAAGCAGGAGACGGGACTCGAACCCGCAACCCTCTGTTTGGAAAACAGATATTCTAACCAATTGAACTACTCCTGCTCTTCTTCCTTTACCTCTTCCTCTTTAACTTCCTCT
>DCVX01000034.1 GCA_002328805.1 Candidatus Dojkabacteria bacterium UBA2177 | reverse complement strand
CAGATACTGTAAGAGGAAAGAGTGTCCCTGAAGCTTTAGATATTCTTACCATATTGAATAAGAAAGGTGCAGATACAATTAAAAAAGCAATTCAGTCTGGAATAGCTAATGCCAGAGACCTATACAGTGTAGATGAAGAAAGTTTAGAAGTCAGTAAAATAATGATAAATGAGGCTAGAACCCTAAAGAGAACAAGATTTGCTTCAAGAGGAAGAGTCTCAGTAATAATTAAAAGAAGATCACATATTAATTTAGAATTAAAAGTTAAATAGTATTATGGGAAGAAAAGTACATCCAAAAGCAATAAGAATGGGAATAAATAGAACTTGGGATTCTATGTGGTATGCAAGCAAAAAAGATTTCCCTAAGCTTTTGCAAGAGGATCTCATGATAAAGGAAAAGGTAAGCAAGATAATGAATGACGCAGGGCTAGATAGCGTTCAGGTTAAGAGGGGAATCAACAAGATAGAAGTTATAGCTTTTGTTGCAAGACCAGGTGTTGCAATAGGAAGAGGAGGAGAAGGAATAGATGCTTTGCAAAAAGAATTAAGGAGATTGACCCAGTCTGCAGTAGAACTTAAGGTAAGAGAAGTAAATAAGGCAGACCTTTCTGCAAGAATAGTTGCAAGAACAATTGCAGATGGAATTGAAAGAAGACAACCATCTAAGTTCTTGGTCTTGAATGCAAAAGAAAAGGTTATGCAAGCAGGAGCAAAGGGTTTAAGAATTTGGGTTTCTGGAAGAATTAATAACGCAAGTCAGGCAAGAACTGTGAAAGTTTCAGAAGGTTCAGTTCCAGCTCAGACACTTAAGGCAGATGTAGACTATGCTTCTGAAATAGCACAGACTGCAGATGCAGGATTGATGGGTGTGAAAGTCTGGATATACCGAGGAGATAAAACAGAAGTAGATAGAGAAGATTAAGATAATATATTAGTTAGTAATTATGTTACAGCCAAGAAAAAGAAAATACAGAAAAGAGATGAGAGGAAAAATGGGTGGCATTGCTTCATCTAACAACAGTGTAGACTTTGGAGAGTATGGGCTCAAGTCTTTAGAAAACGGTTGGATTAATGCAAGAGAGATTGAAGCTGCAAGAAGAGCAGTCACTGGTTATACAAAGAGAAAAGGAAAGATCTGGATTAGAATATTTCCTCATAAGCCATACACACAGAAATCTATTAACAGTAAAATGCTTGGAGGAAAAGGTGCTGTAGAAGGTTATGTAGCAGTAGTAAGCCCTGGTTCTATGTTGATAGAGATAGGTGGTGTAAGCGAAAAGATAGCTAGAGAAGCAATGAGATTAGCAGGTCATAAGTTCTCTGTGAAGACGAAATTTGTTAGTAGAATAGATATTTAACTTGAGTATAAAGGGGATAATTGATAGAATACATCCCGCTATTTAAATAAAAAGAATATGGAAGAGAAAAGCAAAAAAACAACAAAAAGAAGGGAGATAGATGGAGTAGTTGTAGGAAACAAGATGGACAAGACCGTTAAGGTTAGAGTAGACACTCTAGAAGCTCATCCGGTTTATAAAAAAGTTATAAACAAGAAGAAGGTTTTCTTTGCTCATACAGAAGAGGATTTAGAAGTAGGCCAGGAAGTCACAATCAGAGAGAGTAAACCATATTCTAAGAAAGTAAGATGGTTAGTTGTTAATAGTAATAAAAAGGAGTAATTATGGTACAGAGAGGAACAGTTTTAAAAGTTGCAGATAACAGTGGTGCTAGGATGGCTAAGATAATAGGTATCCCTGGAGCATCTAGAAGAAGATATGCCACCGTTGGTGATATCGTTGTTGTTGCTATTCAAAAAGCACTTCCAAACTCTGGAATAAAAAGACATGAAGTTACGAAAGGAGTGATAGCAAGGACACACAAAGAGATCAGAAGAAAAGATGGGACTTACTTAAGATTTGACGATAACGCTTTAGTTATCATAGATCCTAAAAATAAGGCTCCCAAGGGAACAAGAATTTTTGGACCTGTGGCTAGAGAGTTAAAAGAAAGGGGTTTTGACAAGATCATTTCATTAGCACCCGAGGTACTTTAAAGAAATAAGAATTATGAATATTAAAAAAGGAGATACAGTAAAAATATTATACGGAAAAGAAAGAGGTAGAAGAGGACCTGTGGTTGCTGTCGATCCTAAGAATGAAAGAGTTATTGTAGAAGGATTAAATCTCTACAAGAGACATCTTAAGGGAGATGGTAGAACAAGAACTTCGGAGATAGTGACAATAGCGAAACCATTTCCTATCTCAAAAGTTATGCTAGTATGTCCATCTTGTGATAAGCCAACTAGAGTCGGAATTAAACAAGAAGGAGATAAGAAGGTAAGGGTTTGTAAGAAGTGTGGAAAAGAAATAATAGATGGGAAATCAATGAAGAATGAGACTGAAAAGAAGGAAGAAAAGAAAGAGACGAAGAAAAAACCAACAAAGAAGGATGCTCCTAAAAAAGAAACTGAGAAGAAGGAAACAACCAAGAAGACAACAAAGAAGAGTACAAAATCTAAATCAGAAAGCAAAAAATAATGGCTAGATTGAGAGAAGAATATAACAAAACAATAAAGAAAGAGATAATGAAAGAGAAAGGGTATAAGAACCCTATGGAAGTCCCTACTCTTGAAAAGATTGTAATAAATGTTGGAGCAGGAGAAGCTGCAGAGAACAGTGCTGCATTAGATGAGATAGTTGAAATGGTAACCCTTATATCTGGTCAGAAACCATTAGTAAATAAGGCTAAGAAAGCAATCTCTGCATTTAAAGTAAGACCAGGAATGGAAATAGGCGTATCTGTAACATTAAGAGGGGAGAAAATGTGGGAGTTCTTTGACAAGCTAGTAAATATAGCTTTGCCAAGAACAAAAGACTTTAGGGGATTAAGCCCTAACTCTTTTGATGGTGCAGGTAACTATTCAATAGGAATAGAAGATCATACAGTGTTTATTGAAATCGATCCTAACTCTGTTACAAAAGTAAGAAGTTTGCAAGTTACAATCGTAACTACAGCAAAGACAGATGAGGAAGGTAAGAAGCTTTTAGATAAATTTGGTTTTCCTTTTATAAAAGATGTCCACAGCAGCTAAAGAATACAAAGCAAAGAAATTGAAAGAGACCTCTAAGTACACTACTAGAGTCTATAACAGATGTAATAGATGTGGGAGATCTAGGGCTTATCTTAGACACTATGGTTTATGTAGAATATGCTTTAGAAAATTAGCAACAGAGGGTAAAATACCTGGAGTTAAGAAATCTATTTGGTAAATTAATTAATAGAAGATAAGAATGAACGACCTAATAGCAGATATGCTGATAAGAATAAAAAATGCAATTATGAGAAAGAAGGACTCTGTAGAAGTTCTGAATACTAAGATAAATAAAAATATCTTAGAAGTAATGAAGAACGAAGAGATGATTGAAGACTTTGAGGAGAAAGAGAGAATGATAGAAGTTGCTCTTAAATATGATGAAGGGGAACCTGTTATTATTCACTTGGAAAAAGTTAGTAAACCAGGACAGAGAATATATGTATCCTCTAACGAGATAGTTCCCGTTATGAACGGAAGAGGAATCTCTGTCATTAGTACTTCTAAGGGAATAATGACTGGTGCAATGGCTAAGAACCAGAATCTTGGTGGCGAATTAATATGTGAAATTTGGTAATTAGATGTCTAGAATAGGACTACAAGAAATTACAATTGAAGAAAAGGTAGAGGTGAAGTTAGAGGACAGAACAGTCACTATAACTGGACCTTTAGGAGAGATAAAAGTCGGTCTTCCTGAGGACTTAGATGTTGTAATCAAAGATAACATCATAAATGTTATCGCAAAGGGCCAAAGTAAACAGACAAAATCAAACCATGGAACATACAGAGCCCTTATACAGAACGCTGTAACAGGAGTTAAAGAGGGATACAGCAAAGGACTAGAACTCGTAGGTGTCGGATACAGAGCTAGAATGGAAGGTGGCAAATTAGTAATGAGCCTTGGACTAAACCATCCAGTAGAGTTCGAAGCTCCCGAGGGAATACAAATAGAAGTTCCAGAAGAAACAAAAATAATTGTGAAGGGACATGACAAACAGAAAGTCGGAGAATTTGCAGCAAAGATCAGAGAAGTAAGAAAACCAGAACCTTACAAAGGAAAAGGAATAAGATACCAAGATGAATACGTCAGAAGAAAAAGCTCTAAATCTAATCTAGGAGCTGAGAAATAAAATAAGAAAACATTAAGGATATTAAGATGGCTAAGAGCAAAAGAGAACAAAGAGAAAGAAGAAAATCACACATAAGAAAGAATGTGTATGGAACAGCTGAAAAGCCTAGGGTTTTTGTATTCAAAAGTAACAGATATTTCTACGCTGGGATAGCAGACGACGACAAGAATGTAGTTGTTAAATCTTTTATGGCAAAGAAAAACAGTGATGATATAATAGCCATGGCTAAGAAATTTGCAAAAGAGGCTGGGAAGTACGAGTCAGTTGTTTTTGACAGAAGTGGGTATAAATACCATGGTTTAGTAAAAACTTTTGTAGAAGAGTTAAGAAAACAAAAAGTTAAAATTTAGGAAAAATAAGATGCAAAGAGATAATAGAAATGACAATAGAAGAGACAACAGAGAAAGGAGTAAATATGACAAGAAGGCTCTTCCAATAAGAAGGGTTGCTAAAGTGACAAAAGGAGGAAGGAGATTAAGATTCAGTACTGTTGTAGTAGTAGGAGACAGAAAGGGTTCTGTAGGAGTTGCACTTGGTAGAGGTTCCGATGTTAAAAGTTCTATAGATCAAGGAGAGAGATTAGCAATAAAGTCTATGAAGAAAGTAGAGCTTGTTGGGGATACTATCCCTCACGAGATTGAACATAAGTATGGTGCTGCAAAGGTTCTTTTAAGACCAGCAAGACCAGGTACTGGAATTATCGCAGGTTCGTCTGTTAGAACTGTTCTAGACCTAGCAGGGGTAGACAATGTATACGGTAAGATACTAGGTAGTAACGAACCAAATGCTAATGCTTACTGCACTTTTCAAGCGCTTCAGAGGCTAAGAAAAGGCAGAGTTTTAAGGAAGATGAGTAAAATGCGAGATAGAATTGCTCTCAAGGAGGAGATGGACAAAGAGAAACAAGCAAAGGAAGAGAAAAAGAGGAAAGAGAAGAGAAAAGCAAAAATGTCCCAGTCTGGAAGGAAGGGGAACGATTCAAGCAGAAAACCATCAAGAAAAACTGCAAAGAAGAGTGCACCTAAAAAAGATAAAGTAACTAAGAAAGAATAATGTATTCAGAAAATATTCCTAAAAGAAAGGGAAAGAAAAATAAAGGAAAAAGATTAGGTAGAGGATATGGTTCAGGTGTAGGTGGACATACCGTTGGTAGAGGAACGAAGGGTCAAAAATCAAGATCAGGTCATAAGTCATTGGTTGGTTTTGAAGGAGGGAATGTTCCATTCTTCAGAAGAATGCCAAAGTATGGGGGATTTAAGAGTAGATCAAAGATAAACACACAGGTTGTAAATGTAGGAACCTTATCTGACAATTTCAAGTCAGGTGCAAAAGTAACGGTAGATACACTAAAGGAAAAAGGACTAGTTAGAAAAAATGCCCAGGAAGTCAAAATTTTAGGCAAAGGGGAAATAAAAAAGAAAATTACCATAGAGGGAATTAACATATCTCCTGCTGCAAGAGAGAAGGTAGAAAAAGCCAGTGGGAGTGTAAAATAGGCTTTAGCAAATGAACAAGACAATAGAAAAGATCAAATCAATATTTAAGACTAAGGAAATTAGGAAGAAAATATTCTTCTCTATGGCGATTCTCGTTATATACAGGCTCCTTTCTGCGATTCCTGTTGCTGGTATTCCTGCGGAAGCTATAGTTCAACTATTCGAAGGAACTGGTTTAGGAGATATACTCTCAACAGTTTCTGGAGGAGTATTAGAAACTGCTTCTATAGTAGCAATAGGACTAACCCCTTACATCAATGCCTCAATCATATTCCAGCTTCTTGGTACAGTAATTCCTCAACTTGAGGAATTGAATAAAGAAGGTGCAGAAGGTAGAAGAAAGATCTCTATGTATACACGCTTAGTAACAGTTCCTTTGGCTATTCTTCAGTCATTTGTAATATATTCCACATTAAGAGGCTTTGGTCTTATTGAAGGTCTAGGTACCTTAGAGTTAATAACAATGTCAGCAACCTTAACTGCAGGATCCATTATAATGATGTGGTTTGGAGAGCTTCTCTCAGAAGATGGAATAGGTGGTGGATCATCTTACCTCATTATGTTGGGAATACTTTCTGGAATTCCTGGGACACTTAGGTCGAACTTTGTAACAATGGATGGATTTCAGAAAGGTATTTTCATAGCATTTTCTCTGATACTAATAGTTGCAGTTATAGTAGTAACCCAAGCGGAGAGACAGATAAAGATACAATACTCTCGGAGAGTAAGAACAGGTGGTGCTATGGAGAGCTACCTTCCCATAAAGCTTACTCAATCTGGAGTTATGCCAGTAATCTTCGCTATGTCCTTCTTATCTTTCCCTCAGTTAATCGGGAAATTTCTTTTAAGTAGAGACCTCAGTCCTATGGTTATGGATATAACAGAGAAGATAATGACACTTTTAGAAAACCCTTACGTATTTAATGGAATATCCTTTGTTTTAATAATCGCTTTTTCCTTTTTCTACCTTACTGTTGTTTTTAAAACAGATGACATTGCTGAAAACCTTCAGAAGCAGGGAGCGTTTATCCAAGGTATCAGGCCTGGACAGAGCACCTCACAGTATCTCAGGGGAGTTAGCTTCCGCTTAGCTGCTGTGGGCAGTGTATTCTTAGCCTTAATATCCATCCTCCCAGATATCCTTGTTAGATTAGGTCTCGTCCCCTCCGTAATATTCTCTGGAACTGGGCTTTTAATTGTTGTAGGAGTAATCTTGGACATGAAGAGAGAGGCAGAGTCTATGCTAACCGTTAGGAGCTATGACAAATACCTTTAGTATGTGCAATTTCTGTTTGTTAACAATACTATTCTAGACTTTTTCTCAAAATTTAATATTCTATAGGTTTAACAGGGTTATTGAAATTTTCTAAAAAGGTTAAAAAGTAATAATCTATTAGTTCTTGATTTGTAAAGAAGAAGGGGTATTTAGTTGGCGAACCTATATCATATAAGTTTTCCTTAATATATTGTGAGAGAACCCTCAACTGCAAGGAATCTGTTACAAGCTTGTATTGATATGTTCCCTGGAATAAATGTCCAGAGAGAGAGTATTTCATATTAAAATACTTTGTATACCCTAGGCCGATCCTTTGCATAACTTTTCCAATAGAGTTAGGACCTTTGCTTTGAGTTAGAAGATGGTAATGATTGGGCATTATACAAAAGCATAAAAGATCAAAATGGTTTTTTTGGAAAGAATCTTTTATCAGATTATGAAGAAAGGCATAATCCTCGAACTCCTCACAAATATTTTGTTTTCTATTCCCACGGTTGTATATGTGTAAAAGATTTTTCTTCTTTCTTTCCTCTTTTTTAGACATATTTACTTCTATCACACCGGTATTAATTAGAGATTAAGTAGAAATATTTTGATGCCCCTATAGAATATTAAATCTTCCCTGTTTATCCTCTATAGTCGTTTATGCTACAATGTTTTTAATAAACTTTGATGTGTTTTGGAAAATGATAATTCTCTTTCATGGCCCCTCGGGTAGTGGTAAAGATACCCAAGTAGATCTTCTTGTTAAGAAATATGGCTTTGAAAAAATTGGAACAGGAGAGATGTTTAGAAAGATGTATGAGAAAGGTGATTCAGATGCTATTGAGGCTCATAAATATTATTCAAAGGGACAATTTGTTCCTAACGATTTAACATACAAGATGTTTGAGAAATATTTAGACAACTTCGATCCAAACAAAGATTGGGCCTTTGTCTCAGTAGTTAGAGATGTTGGACAGATACCTCTTTTTGACAAGCTTCTTGAAAAGAAGAACAAGACCTTAGATTATTTTATTCACTTTGTTCTTAGTGAAGAGGCAGCAATAGAGAGAAGATCTTTAAGATGGACATGTCCTAAGTGTGAAATTACTTATCATGAGAAGCATAAACCTGAAAAGAAAAAGGGATATTGTGATAGATGTGGGACAAAGTTAATTCAGAGAGAGGATGACACTCCAGAAAAGACCAGAAGCCTTATTCAGGAATACAATAAAACAATAGAACCTATCCTAGAAGAATACCGTAACAGAGGTATTTTAGTAGAGATAGATGCATCTCCTACTATAGAGGAGATTCATAAGGAAGTAATTAAGGTATTAAACTTGTAAAATCCCCTCTTTTTTGTTATTCTTTCTCTGCTTATTCGTCAGATGTAAGAAATTTGCCGATGTTTAACTATTTTTGTTGAATTAAAGGCACTCCTTTGATATAATTCTGAAGGTTCTATTTACATTCAGATAGATAAGTATTATATGAAAGAAAGTAAAAAAGTTTTTGAATTTGACGGAATAGTTAAAGAGTGTTTACCAAATACCCAGTTTGTAGTAGAAATAGAGGTTGAGGGAGAGAAGCACGATGTAACAGGATATCTGTCTGGCAAGATGAGGATGCATTACATAAGGATAATTGTAGGAGATAAGGTAAGAATAGAAATGACTCCCTATGACAAGAATAGGGGAAGAATAACTTATAGATATATGGATTAATAATTATGAAAGTTCAGGCTTCTGTAAAAAAAAGATGCCCAGATTGTTATGTCGTTAAGAGAAAAAGACGAGTGTATGTCTATTGTAAAAAAAATCCTAAGCATAAGCAAAGGCAGGGTTAATATTAAATTTATTTTTGTATATAAATGGCAAGGGTAGCAGGAATTGAAATACCAAATGATAAGAGATTATGGGTCTCCATAATGAATATCTATGGTATTGGTGAGAGTAGAGCTAAGGAGTTATGTGATGCCACAAAGTTAGACAAAGATAAGTTTGTTAAAGATATGACTGAAGCAGAGTTGGATGTAGTTAGAAAATATATCGAGGAGAATTTTAAGGTAGAGGGAGAACTAAGACAGGGTATCTTTAGAGATATTAAAAGATTAAAAGATATTCGTTCTTACAGAGGAATTAGACACAAGCTAGGATTACCTGTCCGAGGTCAGAGAACTAGACATAATGCTAGAACAAGGAAGGGTAAGAGCTTACCTGTTGGGGGACTTAAACGTAAATTAGAAAAGACATAAAATTATGGCAGCAACAAAGAAGACTAAAAAAACAGAGAAGACAAAGACAAAATCAAAGAAGAGAACAGTTACAACGGGTGTTGCTACAATACAGTCAACTTTTAACAACACGATCATTAGTCTCACAGATACTGAAGGAAATGTTTTAGGGCAGGGTAGTCCAGCAAGGGTTGGATACAAAGGTGCTAGAAGAAGTACCGCTTTCGCAGCTACAAAGGCTGCTGTAGAGGTTGCTGAAAGAGTTATGAAGAAATATGGGCTAAAAGAAGTGAAGGTTTTTGTTAAAGGACCAGGATCTGGTAGAAACGCAGCTGTTAAAGGTTTGGATTCTGCAGGATTAAGAATAACAATGTTGGCAGACAGAACACCTATTCCACATAATGGATGCAGACCAAGGAAGGCACCTAGGAAGTAATAAATATATTTTGATAAGAATTAAATAAAAATGGGAAGATATACAGGACCAAAAGAAAAACTCAGTAGAAGAGAAGGAGTCAACTTACATCTTAAAGGTGCAAGGTCTTTTTCTGACAAAAATGGTTTGGCAAGGAAGCCATTCCCTCCAGGTCAACATGGAAACAAGAGAAGGGCTAGGTTGTCTAACTATGGTTTTCAGTTAAGAGAGAAGCAGAAAGTTAAGAGAACTTATGGCTTAAGAGAGAAGAAGATGAAGAATACATTTAAGGAAGCAGATAGGAGATCAAAGTTATATGATACAGAGAAAGGATTAGAGTTTTTGAGGCTTCTAGAGTTGAGATTGGACAATGTAGTATATCTAGCTGGCTTAGCCCCTTCTAGACCTGCTGCAAGACAATATGTCACACATGGACACATAAAGTTAAATGGAAAGAAGATGAATATCCCTTCACTAGAATTGAAAGAAGGAGATTCAGTAGAATTGACAAAAGCAAAGTTGGCTCCAGCTGAGAAGTTTTTTGAAACTCCAGATTGGATAGAAACTAAAGGAGCGAGTTGTAAGGTTGTAAGACTCCCAGTAAGGGAAGATATAGATGAGGGAATAAAGGAGAACTTAATAATTGAGTTCTATTCTAGATAATTTTAAATTACATATAAATGGAAGCATTTAAAGATATAAAAGTCACCATTAAAGAAGAGAAAGATAACTACGGATTGTTCGAAGTATCCCCACTTCCAAGAGGATATGGTCATACTTTGGGAAATTCATTAAGAAGAATTCTTTACTCTAGTCTTAGAGGAACAGGTGTGACAGCAGTTGAAATAAAGGGCGTAGATCATGAATATTCTACATTAGACGGTGTAAAAGAAACCGTAGTAGATATAATTCTCAACCTTAAAGAGATCAAATTCAAGACAGAATTAGATGAAGTATTCAAGTGTAAATTAGAGGTTAAAGGAAAGAAAACAGTAACCGCAGGAGACATAGAAGTTAAGGGAGATTTAGAAGTAGTAAATAAAGATCTGGTAATTGCAGAATTAACAGACGCTTCTTCTGAATTAAAGATGGAAATAACAGTAGAGTCTGGAGTGGGATACAAAAGAGCAGAAGATGCAGAGAGAGAGCCTGTAGGCTTAATTCCTTTAGACTGTGACTTCACCCCTGTTGAAAGAGTAAGCCTCAGTGTAGA
>DCVX01000029.1:5364-5550 GCA_002328805.1 Candidatus Dojkabacteria bacterium UBA2177 | reverse complement strand
GTGACCCCATATATCCTTAGCTTGTCCACCTATCTGTCCTTTACCCTCTCCACCTCCGTGTGGGTGTTCAACTGCGTGCATAGCCATACCCCTTACTTCTGGTCTCTTTCCTAAGTTTCTTTTTCTTCCTGCTTTTCCTAATTTGACATTCAATTTGTCTTCATTACCTACCTGACCTATTGTTGC
>DCVX01000029.1:4793-5188 GCA_002328805.1 Candidatus Dojkabacteria bacterium UBA2177 | reverse complement strand
TGCCTGATTCTTCTCTTAAAACCACCACCTCGGTGTCTAACTGTAATCCTTCCTTGGTTGTTTCTACCAGATTTCTGTTTCTTAGCAATACTTAGCTTTCTTGGACCAGAGCTTTTTTCTAGCTTTGATCTGTCTTCCAATTTCGTATTTCTTCTTGTCGAAGTTGTGGGTTTAAAATTTCTTACTGCCATTTTAACTCTTCAAAAATTCATCTATTTTATCTCCCTTCTTAAGGGTAAATACCATTTTAAGCATGTCTGAGCTTCTTCTCTTCTTGTTGCTCTTCCAGTCTCTTTTTAATTTCCCCGGTCTTACAATACTGTTGACACTCTCTACCTTAATTTTGTATTTCTCCTCAAGAACCTTACTTGCCTCAATCTTGTTAACACCCCTAG
>DCVX01000029.1:1618-4781 GCA_002328805.1 Candidatus Dojkabacteria bacterium UBA2177 | reverse complement strand
TAACCTCTCTTCTAAAACTTTAACTGCTTTCTCATCTACCAATATTTTCTTTGCCAGAACTAAATGCTTTGCATTTAATTTATTAGGGTTCTTAACCTCTAAGTTTTTGGCATTTCTCAAAAGTAATGCAACTTTGTCATCTTCGGTTACAAACAAGATCCTCTTGTCGTCACCACTTCTAATTTTCTTAGCAGTTGTTGGAGTTACTTTTACAAATTCCAATTCCTCATTTCTTAATCTTTCTGAGAGCATTATACTTGTGGCTTTTCTTGCCATTTTCTTGTTTAATTTTCTACTAAAGTTTCTTCCTGAATTTGCAAAGGTTACACCTCCACCTATCCACAAAGGAGATCTAATAGAACCATGCCTTGCCCTTCCTGTTCCTTTCTGCTTCCATGGTTTCTTGCCTCCTCCAGATACTTCTCCCCTCCCCTTTTGTTTTGCACTACCTTTTCTCTCGTTGGTTGAATAAACATAGTAAGCTTGTGCTACTAGATCCTCATTGTAAGGAACTTCCCATACTGAAGGATTAAGTTTTACTTCTACTTTCTTTTCTGTCTTTTTTGTTGTGCTTTTCTTTGTCTCTGCCATAATTATTCTTCAAATATTGCAACCATATCTCCCTTAGAGCCTGGGATTGGCCCTGAAATTAAAACTAAGCTATCTTTTATTCCAACTATTTCTTTCTCTTTTAAAGTAACTCTGTCTTGACCCATTCTTCCACCCATTTTCTTTCCTTTAAGAACTCTTCCCGGATCTGTTCCTGCACCGATTGAACCTGGTGCTCTTAATCTGTCTGACTGTCCGTGTGTTCTAGGTCCACCTGCAAATCCCCATCTTTTTACTACTCCAGCGAATCCTTTTCCTTTGGAAATACCAGTTACTGTAACTTTATCTCCAACAGAAAAGATCTCTGCTTTTATTTCATCTCCTGGCTTTAAGTCTTCGGAATATGTTCCCTTGAAATATTTTCTAAGAACTGGGACACCTCCAACTGCCTTATATTTCCCTTGCATTGCTTGATTATTTCTTTTTCTATTTCCGATACCTAATTCAAAGCCTTCAGGCTCTATATGTGAAAGAACGCATCCATTGGTGTCTATAATAGTTACAGGAACGACCTTGTCATCCTTGAAAACTCTTGTCATTCCTTTTTTTATTCCTATTAAAGCCTTCATTATCTATTTATATTTATCTATTAATTACTGTATCCCGATATCCACACCCGCAGGCATCTGAAGATGCTGTAGAGCATCTATTGTCTTTGGGGTAGGATCTATGATATCTATTATTCTTTTGTGAGTATTTATCTCAAAATGTTCAATTGAGCTTTTATAAATAAATGGCGAACGATTTACAGCAACTTTTCTTTTTCTAGTTGGTAAAGGAATAGGACCAGCAACCTTGGCACCTGTGCTTATTGCTGTTTCTATAATACTTCTCGCTGACTTATCCACAACTACTGAATCATATCCTTTCAACTTTACTCTAATCTTTGCAGTACTTTTTGCCATTCTATTTAAAAGAGCTAAATTAAATTATTCTATTCAGAGGGTAGCTCTTTTAAACTACCCTCTGATACTCAACCTACTTAATAATCTCTGTTACAACTCCGTGACCTACTGTCTGACCTCCTTCTCTAATTGCAAAGGTAACTCCCTTTTCAATTGCGACCGGAGATACTAATTTAACAGTAAATTCAGTGTTGTCCCCAGGAGCAACCATTTCTACTCCCTCTTCTAAGACAACTTCACCTGTAACATCTGCGGTTCTTACATAGAACTGTGGTCTATATCCTGTTACGAACGGTGTCCATCTTCCACCCTCTTCTTTGCTCAGTACATAAACTTCTGCCTTGAATTCAGTATGTGTTGTAACGGAACCAGGAGCTGCTAATATCTGGCCTCTTTCGACATCTTCTCTCTTTAACCCTCTTAACAAAATTCCGACATTATCTCCTGCTTGTCCTTCTTTTAATGTTTTGTTAAACATCTCTACTCCTGTTACTGCAACTGTCTGAGGCTTCCTTCCCATTCCCAAGATATCTACATTCTCACCAATTTTTATAACTCCTCTCTCTATTCTTCCTGTTGCAACAGTTCCTCTTCCCTCAATAGAGAACACATCTTCGATAGGCATAAGGAATGGCTTCTCGATGTCTCTCTCTGGCAATTCAATATATTCATCAACTGCTTTCATCAATTCTCTTGCAGATTCTAATCCTTCCTCTTCGCCTTTCTCTGCCTTAAGAGCATCGCCAACAATTACTGGAGAATTTCCATCGAATCCGTATTTCTCCAAAAGATCTTGAACATCAGCCTTAATAAGCTCCAAAATCTCTTCGTCAGCCTCGCCAAACTTGTTGATATATACTACAACCTTAGGTACTCCTACTTGCTTAGCAAGTAACAAATGCTCCTTTGTTTGTGGCATAGCACCATCATTTGAGGAGATAACTAAAATTGCACCATCCATCTGTGCTGCACCTGTGATCATGTTCTTTATATAGTCTTTGTGACCTGGGCAATCTACTAATGCGTAGTGCCTGTTATCAGTTTCAAACTCAACATGAGCTACTGATATTGTAATAGACTTTGCTCTAGAATCTGGGTCTTTATCTAGCTTGTCTATCATCGCTTTTGCTGTCTCTGGAGAGAAAGCATTTAGAATACCTCGAACCAATGTAGTCTTACCATGATCAATATGACCTAAGGTTCCGATATTCATGTGTGGCTTTGTTCTTTCAAAATCTGCCATGAATATATTGTTAAAAATTTAAATATATTATTTTCCTACTTCACAGATTCTTAATTTTAAGAATCTGCGTTGAATATTATCAAAAAGTGGTGATAGTTGCAAGGGTTTTTAACTATTTTTACCAGTCTTTCGTATCTTCCTTGTTCAAACGAATTCCATTCTTGACTATTTCAGATATAAGGATTAGAAACATTAGAACAGAAAGGACGAGAACAACTATATCATATTGCGTAACCAAATATCCATAAATATCGTAATATTTGACTGGCATAAAGAACATTACGATAGAGAATATTATTCCTATTATCCTGAACTCTGTAGGACCAAACCACCCAAAAGAGTTCTTTGCCTCACCCTTTACATATACTAGCAAATCAACGTTTATCATCATTGCCAAGTAGATAGC
>DCVX01000029.1:0-1576 GCA_002328805.1 Candidatus Dojkabacteria bacterium UBA2177 | reverse complement strand
AAAGAATCTCCAAACCAGTTAATTATTAAACCCAAAGGAACTAATCCTAAGTAATATCTATTTAAATATCCCAAAACAAAACCGATTGAGACAATTACAATACCTATTACTCCAATAAGTGTAAGATGGTCTGGGCCAATCCACTCGGGAATTCTAGGACAAATTATCTCTTTTGCCTTCTCTTCTGCCTTGGCTGTAATTGCTGTATTGATCGCCTGTTGGGAATCTCTTTTGTAAACAACTCTGAGATTGTCTAAATCAAAAACTATTTCTCCAGTCGTAATATCCTCAAACCAATGTTTAATCTCGTCTACAACTCCCTGAAAATTCCCCTCTTTGAAAAATTGGTTAATCCTTGACAGCCTCTCTTTGTTAGCCTTATTCCTTTTAGACATTACAGGTCGTTCAATTATCTGTATATACCAAAGATCTATTAATTTTCTTTCCCAGAAATTTCTTCTGCAATATTTCTTGGGACTTCGGCGTAGTGAGAAGGTTCTATGTTTGCACTTCCCCTACCACTTGTAATAGATCTTAATTCATTAGTATAACCGAAAAGTTCAGAAAGTGGAACATTTGCAACAATCTTACTTATATTATTTCCTAAACTCTCAGTTCCTTGAATCTGTCCTCTCTTACTACTTAAAGATCCTGTCACATCTCCCATATGGGAATCTGGTGTCTCTACTTCAACCTTCATTATTGGCTCTAAGAGTATTGGGTCTCCCATTCTACAACCTTCCTTGAAAGCTATAGATCCTGCAACTTTAAATGCAGCCTCTGAGGAGTCTACCTCGTGGTAAGATCCATCAAAGAGAGCAACTTTAATGTCTACAACTGGGTACCCAGCAACAACACCTGCCTTCATTGCTTCCTCCACTCCTTTCTGCACTGAAGGGATATATTCCCTAGGAATAGATCCTCCTTTGATTTCATTTATAAATTCAAATCCTTTCCCAGTTTCATTAGGCTCTAACCTTAACCAGCAGTGGCCATACTGACCCTTACCACCAGACTGTTTAATGTATTTACCTTCTGCTTGTTCAACAACTCTCTTTATTGTTTCTCTATACGCAACCTGTGGCTTACCTACATTAGCAACAACTCCAAACTCTCTCTTCATTCTGTCTACCATTATTTCTAAGTGTAACTCACCCATACCCTGAATAATTGTCTGTCCTGTTTCTTGATTAGTACTTACTTTGAATGTTGGGTCTTCTCTAACTAACCTTCCTAATGCATCAGCCATCTTTTCTTCATCTGACTTAGTTGCTGGCTCTATAGCTTGGGAAACTACTGGTTCTGCGAAAGTAATCTTTTCTAAAATAATTGGATTCTCTTCATCACAAAGGGTATCTCCTGTTGTAGAATCCTTCAAGCCAACTATTGCCCCAATATCTCCCACTCTCAGAGAATCTACTTCTTCCCTGTCATCTGCATGCATTAAGATTAATCTACTAACACGCTCTCTTATCCCCTTTGTAGAATTCAATACATAAGAACCGGAATCTATCTTTCCAGAATAAACTCTGAAGTATGATAGGTTCCCAATATGTGGATCATTTACAATCTTAAA
>DCVX01000039.1:3612-5314 GCA_002328805.1 Candidatus Dojkabacteria bacterium UBA2177 | reverse complement strand
ACGTTGCGTCCTAAGGGATTTATAATATGAATGGGTACTGGTGTAAATCCAGTACCCATACTAAATTATTTAAAATTTAAAATTTGTTCTTGCTATTACCATCTAAATATGGAATTATATATCTATGCAAGATCTTACACTCTCAACCTGAAATGGGCTATGGTTTGTAAGGGAGGCATACTTATATAATCCTACTTGCTATACCCATAGGGTATTTGGATACAAAAGGTCTTTTACACAGTATCAGGTCTTTGGTGGTTAGATTAAAAAATTAGCAAGTCTTTAAAATTTTGGTCCAGTACTGAGTATAGTAGTACTAACGCATGGAACACAAATCTGAACAATGGAAATACGAACAATAATACTAAGACTAATAGTTATTCAGTACGTTGCGTCCTAAGGGAGTATGTAGTATGCCTCAAGCAGATTTAGACAAGCCAATATATTTAGCACTATACAAACTCATCCTTTATCTTTATACTACCATTAAACATTTTCCTAAGGAGTACAAATATACTTTAGGGGAAGACATATTGGGTTTAGCATGGAAAACCCTTGATTGGGTCATACTAGCTAATACAGTAGAGAATGTAGAAAAGAAGAAATATATTGGGAAGGCAGTTTCTTGTTTTAATAGTTTAAAGTACAGACTAAGAGTTACAAATGATTGTAAAATATTAAGTCATAAGAAGTATTCACACATTATTAAACAAAGTGCTGAAATAGAAAAGATGCTAGGGGGATGGTTTTCGTGGTCTAAAAGACTCTAGATTGCCCTGTGGTTCAAGATACTTAGTAAGTATACCAAAAGACTTACGGTAAAGATTCTGTCTGAGAGAGAACGAATTAGCCCATTTAAGATGTCCAAACGTAGAATTAACACTAGCACATATATCCTCTATCTCCTCCTGTGTAAGTGGGTCATGTAAAGGTACTACCTCTTCCATACACAATCTTCTGTTTATTAAAAAACCTTTGTTAAAATAGTGGAGTTTCTTCTTAAAATTATTTACTACTCTATCCCGGCTTAATATGTAGTCGGGTGTTACAATATATCCCAAATAGTCTATACCTGAATATACACTTGCATACTTTGTCTTATTGTCCTTTATTTTCAACTTCAATTTTTTGTGCAAAAATTTTCTTACTTCCTCTTCTATATCCCTTAGTTCCTCCATATCTCTAGAAAGAAAAAGCATATCGTCAGCATATCTTAAATAGTATTTAACTTTTAGTTTTCTCTTAATAAATTGATCTACTTCGTTAAGGTATACATTAGCAAAAAATTGGGAAGTTAGATTCCCTATGGGCAAACCCTTATCAGGAGGTGTAGTAAAAAGGCTTTTGTTTTTAGGGAGTTTCTTTAATGCGTCTAGGCTACCCTTTTGGATATAGTTTGTACAAGGATTATGAAATATTATCTTCTTGGATAACCAGAGTAAGTCTTCTTTGTCTTTTTGACTAAAATTTAATCTGGCCACCTTTTCAGACAACAGTTCGTAAAGTATATTTTTATCTATGGTGTAAAAGAAACTTTGTATATCTAGTTTAAGATAATAGGCATTGGTTTGTTTGTTGTTAGTTATTTTATTAATATCCTTTCTCAATCTTCTTATACCTAATATCCCACCTTTTTCTTTCCTACACGCAAGGGAATTATATATGAATGTTTTGTCAATATCTTTTTCAATATGACTTATTA
>DCVX01000039.1:0-3554 GCA_002328805.1 Candidatus Dojkabacteria bacterium UBA2177 | reverse complement strand
CTATTTCGCTTTCCCCTTCTACAAGAGTAATATGCACTTAGCAAAGAAGAAATATTAAAAACCATCTCTTGCATCATAACATCAAGGGGGTCTGGCACTTACACTTAACCTGCCTCTGGATTAAGTAATTTACATATAGCACTCTTTAAGAATCCAAATCCTACACTCAAAAACCACTTTGTACCAATCTCGGGGAATTTAATTTCCTTGGTGCCTGGCCCTCTTGGATCCTCAACCACCTGTAATCACCAGGATGTTTTACAAGACCTTCTTTTACGGGATTGTTTTTTAGGTATTTTTTTACTCTTTCTAAATTCCAATTGGGTGCAACATAGACAGCGTTATACCTTCCTTGAAAAACATGTCCTACGAGTCCATATTTCTTGTTGTAGTAAAGGCAAAACTTAGTCGTGAAAGCCTGCATCATCTTGGATAAATCTTGAGGATTATTCTTTGTTTTCAAAATTAAGTGATAGTGGTTATACATAAGGCAGTAGCCTTCTAGCTCAATGTTAAAACGTTTTGTGTATATTTTTAAGTTTTTGATAAAAACTATCTTATCTTGAGTATCTATGAAAATAGGATTTTTTCTATTGCCCCTGTTATATACATGATAATAACCATGTTGCTTAAAATTTCGTTTCCTTCTGGGCATATCTTAATCATATGCCACAGAAATTAAGTTTAGATTAACCTTCTAGTGGGTCTGGCACTTACTCTTAACCTGCTTCTGGATTAAGAAATTTGCATATAGCGCTCTTAAAAAATCCGAATCCTACATCCCAAAACTCCCTTATACCAACCTTGAGAAATTTAATTTCCCTGGTGCCTGGCCCATATTTGTGCTATACTGAGATTGGAAAGTTATACAAAGATGAGGGTGAGGATATTATTCTCCCCTTTTTTTTGTAAACACTCATAAAGGTGTATAATTACTAAGGATAAGAAATGAGTTTAACAACTCTTTTTACACCAGTTTATTAATATTTAAATTAAGAGACAAATATTAAGATGGCAATGATGTCAGAATTTATCTCTGCTATAAACCAAATAGCCGCAGAGAGAGGAATAGAAAAAGAAGAAATTTTTACTGCTTTAGAATCAGCAATTTTAGTTGCTTACAAAAAAGAGAAATTCTCTGAGGAAGAGAGAGACGAAGAAGAACTCGGAAGTAATCTTACAGTTGAATTAGACAGAGAAACAGGAGAGTTCAAACTAATAGCAACTAAAGAGGTTGTAAAGAAAGTAAAGGATAATGATATGGAAATATCTATAGAGGAAGCAGAAATGATTTCCCCAAGTGTTGAAGTAGGAGACTCTGTTCAGATAGAGATGCCTACAGAGGACTTTGGAAGAATTGCTGCACAAACGGCAAAGCAAGTAATTTTGCAAAAGATAAGAGAATCTGAAAAAGAAGCTGTAATAAGTGAATATAGCGATAAAGTTGGAGAAGTATTTACAGCCCTCATGCAGAGAATGCAAAAAGGCGAGGTTGTATTTGAAATAGGGAAAGCTACAGCTTTCATGCCTCCTGAGGAGCAAATTCCGAATGAATTCTATAGAGTTGGAGATAGATATAAGGTTCTGTTAAAAGATATTGTTGATTCTCAGATGGTGGTTTCAAGGGCAGACCCTAAGTTTTTAATAGAACTCTTTAAGCTAGAAGTCCCAGAAATAGAGTCTGGAGTATTAGAAGTTATGGCAATAGCAAGAGAGGCAGGTTCTAGAAGTAAGATGGCAGTTAGATCAACACAAGATGGTGTAGACCCTATCGGTTCATGTGTAGGACAAAGAGGTATTCGTATTGCAAATGTTATGAATGAATTAGGGGAAGAAAAGATTGACATAATAGAATGGGATGAAGATCCAGAGGAGTTTGTGGCCAAGGCACTAAGTCCAGCCAAGATAGAAGAGGTAACCATAGAGGATGAGACTGCTACAGTAACTGTAGAGGACGACCAACTTTCTTTGGCAATTGGTAGAGATGGTCAGAATGTTAGATTGGCTTGGAAATTAACGGGATACAAGATAGATATAGTTGGTTCAGGTGGAGAAGTTGTTAAGAAGGAAGATTTGGATGAGGTAAAAGAAGAATTAGAGAATAAAGAAGAGACGAAGGAAGAAGCAGATGCAGATGAAGTGGAAGAGGAAGAAGCAACTAAAGAAGAGCAAGCAGAAGCTACTGAAGGAAAAGAAGAAGCCGAGGAGGAAAAGGTTGAAGAAGTTAAAGAAGAAAAAGAGGAAGAAGAGAAACCAGAAGAAGATAAATCTGATGACACAGATGAGAAAGAGGAATAATTTAAGAATTAAAGGTAAAGAATGGCTAAGGATGGAAAAGACACAAAGCAGAAAGTTGCAAGCACTACAAACTGTGCTAGACCCCCTATAGTAACCATTCTTGGCCATGTAGATCACGGTAAGACAACTATCCTCGACAAGATAAGACAAAGCAATGTTCAAGATTGTGAAGTTGGTGGAATAACCCAAAAGGTATCTGTTTTCACAGTAGATGTTTCTGAAGGAAAGAGAATTACTTTTATAGATACTCCAGGACACGAAGCATTTGACCTCATGAGAACTCGTGGGGGAAGTATTGCAGATATTGTTCTCTTAGTTGTCGCAGCGGATGCAGGAGTTAAACCTCAAACGAAAGAATCTATAGAGATCATTAATAATTCAGATGCAAAACCAATCGTTGTTATTAACAAAGTAGACCTCCCAGATGTTCAGTTAGACAAAGTTAAGAGAGAAATCGTAAACAACGGTTTACAAATAGAAGGACTAGGAGGAGATATCCCCGTAATTGAAGTTTCTGGAAAAACTGGGAAAGGGATTCCAGAACTCTTAGAGCTAATACTCTTAGTAGCGGAAGTAGAAGGAGTAAAGGGAGGAGAGGAATTACCAGAAGGGGTTTTAGGAAAAGGATTTGTTTTAGAGTCTGTTAAGGATAAATTTAAAGGCAACACCTCCGCCGTAGTCTTAGTTCAAGGAGGAATTTGCCAAGGAGATTGGTTAGGTTATCGCACAGATGGGGAATTTGTCTTAGAGAAGGTCAAGGGTATGGTAACAGAAGAAGGAGGAAGCTTCTGTGTTCTAGATTGTGGTTGCGGAGGAAAGATAATAGGAATATCAAATCTTTTAGAACTTGGAACTGTTGTTTATGCACTAAAGAATAAGGATGAGAAACTTCTTAGGTCTCTTTTCGTAGATAAGAAGGAAGAAGAGGAAGAGGTAACTATGGAAGAGTTCTTTACGATTAAAGAGGAGGGGGATGATATTGAATCCCTAAACGTAATTGTAAAGAGTTCTTCGGAAGGTTCCCTTGAGGCAATATTAAATTCTCTATCAAAGATTGAAGAAGACGGATACAGGGTAAATATAGTAGATTCGGGAGTAGGAAGTATTACTCTGAAAGATGTTGAATTAGCAGAACTTTCTAAATCTATAGTCATAGGCTTTGAAGTCGGAATAGAATCTGGAGTTTCTAACTATGCTAAGAAGCAAAGAATCCTTATTAAGACATACGATATTATCTATAAACTAATAGAAGAGAT
>DCVX01000020.1:18991-25807 GCA_002328805.1 Candidatus Dojkabacteria bacterium UBA2177 | reverse complement strand
CATGATATAATCTCCTATGATAACAACAATAATCATAATTACAATAGTAAACACAGTTATACTTCCCTTCTTCTCCAAAAAGCAGGAACTTCCTGTAGACACATCCCAAGATATCCTTTCTGAAGGAATATCTGATCCTGAGTCAATAACAAAACCAGAATAAATACCCACACACCTTAAATCCATATAACCCATTCTATGGGTTTATTTTTTATTATATTTATTATATAATAACCCTGTTTAAACCTTGTTTAACAAGGTAAACAGGATCTTTAAAAATGCAGGGGTATGTGGCTTATTAACTCTCTATACTAAATACAAAGAGGTGCATAATGCAAAAAAACTTTTTTGAAACCGCCGTCTCAAGAAGCAAAAGCTTCTTTGAGAAAATTTGGAACAAAATTAAAAACTTTGTTTCAAAACATGAACTAGTATTCAAAGACATGCTTGAGGTGTTACTCGCCATACTCTACATCGCTTGGGCCATCTTTATGCTGTACTCCTTCTCGCAAATCTTGCTTTCAGGATTTGAAGAAAATTCAGCCATACAGATTGCTCTTGCAATTGCTGGGTACATCTTCATCAGTTGGTTTACATACTGGATAACCTTTGACAACAAAAACGACAAAGAGCTTCGTCAGATACAAAGAGCCCTCTGGGACATTCGTTTTAGCCAGAAATCCAGTTCCATCGACGATAGCCTAACACGGTCCGAGTTTAAAATCGCAATGCTTAAACGAAAGATTTCAGATAACGAAATTAAATACAAGCTTGAAGAATTAGAAAGAAAACTCGACAAACTCGCTGAACCAAAATAACTAAAAGCCCTCAAAAAAACCCTGCATAATTCCCAAGCTAAGTGTCTTAGTAAACCTTACCTTGGAGAAGAAGGTTAGAGGAGAGATTGGTACATATATGTACAATAATAAAAACAATCTCTCCTCTAACTAGTAAGTCATTTCATAGAAATCTGATGAGCTTTTGAAATAAAGCGAAACTTACACTACCTCTAAAACCCTATATAATGGGCTTCCTCATGATATAATATACTGTTCTTTTTAAAACAATCATCTACTAAAAAGGAGAATATTGTGAAATACAATCTTGCAGATGTACTTCTTTGGATCTTGGCTGTCTTAACTCTCATAGCCGCAATTGTTTTCTTCAATATTGAATTGGTGGAGACTGTAAGGGCTGGTCTTTGGCCACAGGGCAGATTGCTACCAAATGTCATACTTGCTCTTGGCATAAACACATTCGGGCCACTCTGTGTCTATATTCAAATAAAAGAGATTATAGAGATCACACAAGAATCAAAGAAAAGAGAACAAGATCCTATATAAGGATCAACAGTTAGAGGAGAAATTGGTGTATATAAAACACAATAAAAACAATCTCTCCTCTAACTAGTAAGTCATTTCATAGAAATCTGATGAGCTTTTGAAATAAAGCGAAACTTACACCATATTTTATATATATTCCAACCCTATACTATAGGGTTGTTTTGTGGTATAATATACTGTTCTTTAAAAATCCTATTCCCCTTCCGCTCTTAGAAAGGAGCAAACCATGAAAAGCAGAGTTAAACAAACTATAACAGCCATTCTTCTTTTAGCAATTTTTGTATTTTTGCTAATAGTAATCACCTTTGTTTTAGTCAACCTCTTTATGGCTGAAAAGCCTATGAGCTTGACATTTGCAATTTTCTTGTCCGTTTCATTTATAATAATTATCTCTCTATCGACCAGTGGAATTAACGATATGATAACAGAAATAAATGAACTAATAAGACAGGAAGAGAAAGAATTAGAAGAAAAGGAGGAAGAATAGGATCAAAAGTTAGAGGAGAAATTGGTACATATATGTACAATAATAAAAACAATCTCTCCTCTAACTAGTAAGTCATTTCATAGAAATCTGATGAGCTTTTGAAATAAAGCGAAACTTACTCCACATTTTATATATTCCCAATTCTATACTATAGGGTTGTTTTATGGTATAATATACTGTTCTTTAAAATCCTATTCCCCTTCCGCTCTTAGAAAGGAGCAAACAAATGAAAAGCAAAGTTAAAAAGACTATAGTGTATCTCCTGTATATAGCACTTTTTGTATTCGTGTTATTGGTAGGTGTCTATATGTTAGTCATCCTGTTTATGGCTGGAGAACCTATGGACTTGACATTGGCAATCATATTATCCATCTTACTTGCAATGTATTTCTATCTAACATCCTATGGGATTGAAGAACTAATTAGAGGAATAACTGCACTAATAAGATTGGAAGAAAAAAAGCAAGAAGAACACGAGGAAGAAGAGGAAGAATAGGATTAACAGTTAGAGGAGAAATTGGTACACATATGTACAATAATAAAAACAATCTCTCCTCTAACCACCCCCTTTGCATACACAAACTTTTCCGTTAGAATAAACAATGCTCAAAACCAAAATTGCAAGAATAATATCTGAAATATCAAATGGATTCTTAACCATGATACTAACACCTGTTATAGCTATCCTTGTATCTCCCTTAAACACACTAAACAAAACTATACTATCCCTTGTATACCTCCTCTCCACCATACTCCCCTACTTTGTACTTAAAAAAATGGGAAAAGTCTCTGACTATGAATTCACCAAAAGAGAAGAAAGACCACCATACTTCACAACCATATCCATACTCTTCGGAATAATATTCTTCTTTGTACTAACCTTAAACATAGAAACCTTAACCAGAGTAACCATGAACCTCTTTCTAGTATCCACTGTTGTTACCATTATAACCTTCTACTGGAAAATATCTGGACACATGACATATTCCACAATATTATTTGCCACATTAATCTACCTCTTTCCTAATACTCCTGCTTTAATGTTCCTCTTTGTACTCTCACCCCTCATAGCCTGGTCTAGAATAGCACTTAACAAACACACACTAACCCAAGTAATCCTTGGAACCCTTATCCCCCTAAGTATCTCAATTCTCATTTATTGGCCTTTTTGGTAGAATAGTTAAATAATGAACTTAACAATAACTCAACTAAGAGAGAAACTACTTAAAAAAGAAATATCTGCCAAAGAGATAGTCCAATACTACCTAGACAGAATAGAAAAACTAGACAAATCCCTTAATACATACATCAATGTATTTCCAGATGACTCACTTAAACAAGCACAAGAACTAGACAACAACTTTGAGAAACTCAAAGAGAATAAACTAGCAGGAGTACCAATATCTGTAAAAGATATATACTCTACAAAAGATCTACCCACTACAGCAGCATCTAAGATCTTAGAAGGATACAAACCCGTTTATGATGCTACCGTTATTAAAAAACTTAAAGCAGAAGAAGCCATCTTAATTGGGAAAACTAACCTAGACCAATTCTGTCACGGATCTGGAACAGTAACATCATATTACGGACCATCTAGAAACCCATGGGATACAGAAAGACTCCCTGGAGGCTCTAGTGGAGGCTCTAGCGCTGCATTAGCAGCTGACCTATCTACTGCATCCATTGGAACAGAAACAGCTGGTTCAATTCGTCTCCCAGCATCATGGTGCGGAATAGTAGGATTAAAACCAACCTATGGCAGAGTATCTAGATACGGAGTATTAGCAATGGGTTCTTCATTGGACAGCCCTGGACCACTTACTAAGAGTGTAGAAGATGCCGCATACATGCTTGGCATTATGGCAGGACATGACAAAAATGACTTTACATCTTCTAAAAAAGAAGTCCCTAATTATTACGAGAGTTTAGATGTGGACAAAATAAAGGGAATGAAGATTGCATTACCTAAGGAATATCTAGAATTAGAACTGGAGGAAGGTGTTAGAAAAAACTTCCTTAGTGCCATAGACACATTAAAGAAATTAGGTGCGAAGATAGAGGAAGTAAATATATTAGATCCTAAATATGGCATAGCCGTTTACACAATAACATGTCGAAGTGAAGTCTCCTCCAACTTAGCAAGATATGATGGAACTAGATACGGTTACGAAGGAAGTGAAAACAAAACAATAATNNNTATGCAGATGAATACTTTAAGAAATCTGAACAGGTTAGACAATTAATAAAAGAGGACTTGGATAGGGTTCTTAAAGAATATGATTTAATCATAGGGCCCACTACCCCATCAATAGCACTTAAAGACGAGGATGCCCAAAATCCCCTCTTTGGAGAATTAGCAGACGTTTTAGCAGAATCTAGTTCAGAAGCAGGCCTACCAGGAATATCCATACCTTCTGGTCTAAGCGAAGGTATGCCAACAGGTATCCAGTTCATAGGCAGACACTTTGACGAACAGACAATATTAAATGCTTCCTTGGCCCTTGAAAAAGAACTCGGAAGAGTTATCCTAGAGATATAGAGATTCCCCTAGCAAGCAATTCCTCCTTAAGAATCATTATCCTGTATAATATGATATATGGCCACTATCAAAAAGAGATATGCCCCAGACATTAACAATTACAAATACCTTATACACCCATTAAAAGAGAGTCCAAAGATAACAGAAGGATATCTCTACACAAAAGAAGAGAGAGATATTCATGGTTTTTACTTCCACAAAGGAATAGACTACGCAGCATCTTACAGAACCCCAGTATATGCCACTGCTAGTGGCTACGCTGTCGCAGGTTACCACAGATTTGCCATTCTAAATGATGACAACACACCTAGACTTTACAAAGATAAACCCTTCTCTACAGGACTTGGTTACTTTGTTCAGATATATCATCCTTACAAAGTATGTAAAATTAAAGGTGGAAGAATTACACAATATGGACATCTTAGTAAATTAGGAGATGGAATATATGCAAAAACACAAAAACCTATTCTAATTAACTTTAGAGAGGAAATAATTAGGAAAAACAAAACTCGAAGATCTAAAAGAAAAGATAGTGAAGAGTTAAAAGAGTTAATAAAAAATACAGAGAAACTAGTATGGAAATACCCTTGGGTTAGAAAACTTTATGGCTTTTCTTTCTCTGATGATATTAACAAGAAAGAGTCCTATCTTTATACTCCACAGGAATTAAAAAAGTTGCATGAATCAGGGAGTAAATATGTTAAATGGGTAGAGCAAGGAGATATTATTGGCTATACAGGAACTTCGGGATTAATACATGGGAGACTTAGATATAGAGAGAATAGAAGAAAACCTTCTGTTAGAAAATTCCAAACTTGGGATGAAAACCATCTGCATTTTGAAGAAGCAGGTAGGGATGTAAAAAAAGGAAAGAAAATTCTACATAGAGACCCCTATGACATATATCTGAGTAAGGAACATTACAGAGAATTCCATTACGATACACTTTTTATTGACTTTGAGAAAAAAATCTCTTTGTAATATATTATATATAGATGAAAGCAACAAAAACCTTGCCCATAATCGGAATAATAGTTGGTTCAATACTATCTGAATCTCAACTGTGCAGATATCTCCCCATCTATTAAACCTTTCTCTTTTAACACATATACCTTACCACCTTGTTCTAAAACCTTTCTAATTATCTTATGTGCAATATTCTTAACCTTCCTGGATTCAGTGACAGGTTGTGTATATATTAATCCATTATCCTTAACATAACCTTCCTTACTTGCACTAAGAGCAATAAACAAATTTTCTATTTTAGCCATATTAACACTCTCACAAACATCATCCCAATCTTTTACATACAATTCATTCTTCTTTTTAGCTTTTACTAAGATGTCTCTTTTTAAGGCCCTTTCAAACTCCTCTATTTTCTTTTTAGCATAACTTTGTAACTCGTTCTTGCCTTTAATTCCTTGAGAATATATTAAGGGGGTTACAACGATATCTCTTTTAACTTTCTTAGATATATCATCTGACATAAAATCGTAGGCTGTAGAATGAAATATTACAATATAATCTATACTACTATCTCCTTTGTAATTACTCTTAACATATTTAATAACCTCATTAAAAAACGTCCTTAAAAAATCCCTTCTCTTCTTTTCCATACTCTTACCCCCTCCACTTTGAAATATGCCCCCTCTACCTCTAGTCGGATTATATTCATTTACAAAACTTCTTACATCATCATCCAATTCCAATTCTATCTCTTTAAGTAATACAAAATCGGAACCGCTCATCAAATATATCTTTGCATCATTTATTTCTAAATGAATAACTAAGGCATCCCTAGTAACATTATTTATCCATATCAACTGATCCAAATCATATATCTTACCAATATATATCTCCTCATCTTTTGGAGTAGCATGTAGATGTACCAATTCTAATGAATCTATATTACCCTCAAGTGTGAACTTAAGATATATTGCTAACCCTCTCTTAAATACATCTTGCCCTTGAATTGCTTTAAATACTCTCTCAGTTATTGCTTTCTTAACTTTATCTTTCTTTTTTAACACTTCCTTCTTCTCATATCCTTGTTTAAGAAAAGAATTAATACTTGTCTCTATTTGAGATCTACTTTTAGAATGTGTGTCTATGTAAAGGGAAAGGAGATATGTATCTTCATCTAGCTTAGATGGATCTTCAAACAATAGTCTGTTTAATAGTTCATCATATCTTGCCATATGTATATTTTAATATATTAAGGAGTTCATATAAAGGAAGATAGTGTTATAGGGTATAGTTTTTTATATAGATTTACAGGATACAGGAAGAAGAGTTAAAAAGTATTGTTAATATAATAAATTAGAATTGACAAATCGAGTATAATGTTTAACTAGGGGTTTTCGTTCTGGCTGAATTTTAATTAAGGGAATTTTTTAAATAATTGACTATTAAAAAGCAAATTGTGATAGTTATGCATCACCATG
>DCVX01000020.1:0-18897 GCA_002328805.1 Candidatus Dojkabacteria bacterium UBA2177 | reverse complement strand
GATTCCCTTGATAAAGAGAATCTATACGAGAGTGTAAATATAAATACTCTTGACACAGTAGAAGAGAAGGTAGAAGCTCAAAAAGATATCTCTAAGAAATCAGAAGAGGAAGTTACTCCTTATGTGCTAAAGGAATCTGGCTGGATACCTAATTGGGGTTTTGACTTAGGATTAGAGAGTTTAGAGACAAACCTTGAGATTATAGATACCGCTCTGCCTGTTCTTTACACAGTAGACAAAGCAGGTAATGTAGTTTCCAGAGGTGTTTCAGAAGTAAAGATACAAGAGCTTCTTTCTTTCTGTAGAGAGAATAATATGAGAGTAATCCCGACCATTGGATCATATGATTTTGAATCTACTGCAAGTGCATTTAAGAATGATACTTCGTACCAGAAACAAGTAGATAAGATAATTGAGGAGATAGAGAAATATGATTTTGATGGTATAGATTTGGATTATGAGATGATAAATAGTTCTTACAAAGAAAATTTCCTTAATTTTCTCCAAGCGCTAAGTAGGGAATTAAAGAAAAGGGATAAGATTCTATCTGTTACGGTTTTTGCTAAATGGGAGGATGCGAAATATACGGATCATCAAGAAACAAGAATGGTTCAGGATTATTCTGAAATTGCAAAGTATGCCGATGAAATTAGAATAATGGCTTATGATTACACTCTTCAGTCATCAAAAATTCCTGGACCAATAGCTCCAATAGAATGGATAAGAGATGTTCTGGACTATGCTGTAGAAAAAATCCCTAGAGAAAAGATATGGTTGGGGGTTCATCTGTATGGGTATCAATGGTCTAGTGACAGAACTATAGCTTTTACATATACAACAGCACTTAGTGCTATTGTAAATGACCCGAATATAGAATATGTATATAAAGAAGATCTTGCTGAAACTTATTCTGCCTTTAATTGTGGGGATGGATATACCTGTAAGGCCTATTTTCAATCTCCAGAAGGGATAGCAACTAGAAGAAGATTAGCAGAAGAATATAAGCTTGCAGGGATATCTTACTGGAGACTTGGTGGAGAACTGGACTTGTTAAAATAGATGCTACTTGAAAATGCCGTTTTTAGAACCCTTTAGATATTTTCTAAAAGCATCCTTTGCGGAGAATCTAACCCTTACATGCTCCTCCTTATCGTAAGCTTTGTTCTCAATGGCTAATGCTGCCTCTGCATATATTCCGGCATACTCTGCTTTAGGATTCTTCTGGATATGCTCTAAGACGTTTGCAAGAGTACAAACGGCACAAATTCTAATTGGGTAACACAAAGTTGTTTCTGTATCTTCAAAAGACAAAGCTTTTAGGGTTAGGTCAAAACCTTCTTCATAAGTATCATAATCTTCTTCTAAAAGTTCAGGGGTCATTCTAAGAAGTAATTCCATTACTCCATCATTCTTTCTTCTTGGGTCCTCGTTATCTAAAAGTTCTTTTACATCAGACCAGTAAGACTGGTTCTGTTCTGGGGAGGTTTCTATGGTGGTATTTGCTTCTGTCATTACAATTATGTAATTATTTTATTGAGGGAGTATAGCATAAATAGCCTTATAATTACACCTAGATTTTAAAGGAAAGAAAGCTTTAAAAGTAAAAACCCCAAGTCTGATTTAAATTCGCACTAAGCACGAAAGTATCAACCTTGGGGTTATTTTGCACAAAACTATATAGAAACTAGTTAATGAATTGGACAACGACTAAATACCAAAGGTATAGAACAAGAAGGAGATCTGGAAGATTTCTTAAGAAATCCTTAGCGGGTTTATCTCCAAGAATATATATCTTTCTTCCAGTTTTTCTTGATCCATCCTTAAGTTCTATCTCGGCATTGATAATCGTCTTTTTGTCCATATGGATAAGATCGTAAGGATGTTTATGAGCTATTTTAACACCTTCTGATGTAAGCATTATAACTTTGTCATCATCTTCGCCAAGAAGAATGCCCGTCAAGTGGATATCTTCTCCAGCATCTTTGATTGTAGCATCAACCTTTACGATTTTATCTTCGGAAATGAGCTTCCCACGATAGCGCTTGCCATCGTCTGTAAGGATATCTGCCTTACCCTTGTTCCCAGTTATCATTTGCCACAACCATTGACCAAATTGAAAGAGCAATACAAGGACTGCGGCTATAGCAATGAAGGACGCAATTTGGGAACCAATCTCATTGGAAATCGCCCAAAGAATAATTAAGGGGACTGCAATGAGTGATATGGGGTAGTATACTAGGGAATAAAGTATCGCGTATAAACCTCTTCCCAGTAGTTTCAATCGATGGTTATGTTCCTCATCAGAGAGGATTTCGTAGAGATCTTGTCCACGATATTTCTGCCTCAGAGTAAACTCTGGTTCTGTAAAATACAGGATGGTCATGAGAACAGCAAAAATAAATACTACATACAGCATTTTTAGCTCCTTAATCTATTGAGATTGGATAAATCTAGTTTCTTTTTTAATGTGCAAAATGATATTGAATGGGTATGAAAACCCTTGTATTCAATATAATATTATACTTAAAAAAGGGGGGAATAACAACACTATAGGGTTTGTAGAAAGGATTACTAAAAATTAGGTGGAAGGATACTAAAAACACTAATGGTGAGGAGAGTGAGACAGTTTTGCAACCGATTGTAGAAAAGCTTTTAAAACTAGGTTATTTGTTAAAAAGATTAGAAATAACTTCCTTTAAACAGGATACACGATGTAAGGGTAGAACTCAGTTTAATATAGATTCACTGTTAAAGTTCGAATCTTGCTAAGTTCCTATTTAGCATGTAAAATTTCACTAAATAACTTTATTCAATTTTAATAATGTCAAAAAACAATAAGATGACGACATGCAAGTCATGTGGGAAAGAATTGGCGAAATCTGCCAAAACTTGTCCTTCTTGCGGGGCCAAAAATAAAAAGCCTATCTATAAAAGATGGTTTTTCTGGCTAATAGCTATAATCATCTTAATCTTTGTAATTTCAGCAACTGGAGATGATGACGAAACAATAGAGAATGAGGCACAAGAGATACAAACAGAAGAGAAAGAAGTTTATTCTATAGGAGAAGTTGTAACTGTTGGAGATATAGATTGGGAAGTATTAAGTGCAACAAACATTGGTACTACAATCTCAAGTGAGAATATGTTCATTGATGATTGTGTTACAAATAGTGGGGAATTTATAGATGTTGTAGTAAAGGTCACAAACAACCGAAATGAAATGTATACAATAACAGGGGTAAGAATAGAAGATAATCAGGGAAGAAAATTTACAGAATCTAGTGATGTTTATATGTGTGTTGATGATTCAGTAATCCTACTAGAAAATATTAATCCCGGTATATCAAAAACATTTAGGGGAATTTTTGAAGTCCCCGCTGATGCTGAAGGTTTAGTGTTAGTTGTTGATAGCACAGGGAGTGTTTTTAGTGGAGAAACTAATAAGTATATTTCACTAGGATTATAAATTAAAAGGATAGTTATTGTAAAAAGAGGGGCTTTGAGTCCCTCTTTTTGTTCTGAATGATAATCATACTTAAAAGTGAGGCGCCTGGGACTCGAACCCAGCACCTACTGCTTAAAAGGCAGTTGCTCTAACCGGATGAGCTAGCGCCCCACATATCTTTAAAAGACTCGCTATTATACTACTAATATTTTAGGTATTACAAGATTGAAAATATTAGAATTTTTTAATATGCATGGACACTTCCCTTCTTTAATGTTGTTTTTTATCCTACACATTATCTATTATGGAGATTGTATGCTTTTGCTTTATAGATAAGTCTTACAGTGATGAATGGGAGAAATTAAAGGGAAGAGAAAAAATGGCATTTTTACAGAGAGCTAATATTTATTTAATAATCTCCTGATATAATAATCATATGCTATATTTTAAAACAAAAAACTTCATACTCTATCACGGAGACAGCTTAAAAATTCTGAGAAATTTCCCTCCTAATAAATTCGACATGATATTCGCAGATCCCCCCTACTTCCTTTCTAATGGTACTTTTACATGTCAAAACGGTAAAATGGTAGATGTTAAAAAGGGAGATTGGGATATACCCCAATCCTTAGATCAAACATACAATTTCTACAAATCTTGGTTAAAAGAATGTAAAAGAATATTAAAACCAAACGGTACTCTATGGGTAAGTGGTACATATCATTCAATATACCTATGCGGACATGCAATACAAGAATTAGATTACAGAATACTAAATGATATTGTATGGTTTAAACCAAATGCATCTCCTAATTTAAGCTGTAGATTCTTTACAGCCAGCCATGAGACATTAATATGGGCAAGAAAGGAACAAAAAACACCACATACTTTTAACTATTCCCTTATGAAAAGCTCAAAATGGATAGGAGATAGCCTAAAAAAGAAAGACAAACAAATGAGAAGTGTATGGGAGATTAAAACAACACCTAAATCAGAAAAGCAATTTGGTAAACATCCTACACAGAAACCTAAAGAGTTACTAAAGAGGATAATATTAGGTAGTACTAAAAAGGGAGATATTATTTTAGATCCCTTTACTGGTAGTTCAACTACAGGAATAGTTGCTGTAGAATATGGTAGGAAGTTTGTAGGTATAGATATGGAAAAGGAGTATTTGGATTTATCTATAAAGAGGTTTAAAAATATATAAAATTTATAATTCAAACAATGGTAATATCATACGAAAAGTTCGCTTCGCAAATTTCGTTTTTCGAGTTCATCAAAGATGAATTTACAAAGATTAAATTCCCACAAAGTGAGTACAGGAATGAATTAAAGATTCTTAATAACATTAATAATATCAATGAATTAGTAAACTTTCTTGAAAAGTATCCAAAATTGTTCGATCTTTATGAAGGGTATTTTCAATTAAGCACTTTCACTATCGCACAATATACAAACTTTCTTTTTGATGTACAAAAGCTAAATTATTCTGATGAACATTCTCTAAAAAACTACTTGAAACACTCATGCCTCAATTTTGAGAATGGAGAACCCAATTCGAAATTTCAAGATTATTACAAGAAGTTTAATGGAGATAATTTTAGTAAATGTAACTTTAAAAGAGCTGTAGCAGCTTATGTAGGATATCTTCAACAATCAAAAATGGGCGATTCAAGAAGAACTTTCCTTTTTGAGCATATCTCAAACAATATCTCAACAAGAGTTCGAATAGCAGAATATCTTATAAATCAATATAATTTGATTGATTATTCAAAAGGCAAGATAATTGAAAAAACATTATCATTGAAGAGACATGCAGTAGATCCAAAAACATTTAGTGGGGAATATGGTTCCTACAGAATAGAAAAAGTACTTAAAAATAATGCTTTCAAAGAATTACCTTTGGAATATGGAAGAAAACTTAATCTTGATGAAAACATCAAATTAGAAGGTTTCCATTATGTTAAGGAAGGAAAAATATTCTCCTCTCAAAAAGATAGTAAATTTAAAGACAAGGTTTTTGACTTCATCTTATTAAAAAACGGCTCACCTTTTTTCCTTATAGAGACCAATTTCTATTCTACAAGTGGAAGTAAAATTGGTATAAATGAAGCTCAGTATATATCCCTTTCTAATCATATTAAAGATTTCTCAAGCTCTAGGTATAATTTGTTTTTCTCTTGGATTACAGATGGCAATTATTGGCTATCGACAAGTGGAATGAAAAGATGGAATAAAATTAGAGAACATCTGAATCAAGAGCTGGAGATACTGAATTATTCTCTATTCGAAGAATATATCTCTAAAATAAAGAGTCTGTTATGATCCAACAAAAACCCTTTCTAAAATGGGCCGGAGGTAAGAGACAACTGCTTAATGAACTAGAAGCTAACTTCCCTCCTCATATTATAGAAACAAAACAAATCGATCTATACATAGAGCCTTTTGTAGGAGGAGGTGCCTTACTATTCTATCTATTATCCAATTACTCCATAAAAAAAAGTGTCATTAATGATATTAATCCAGATCTAATGATCACATACAAAGTTATTAAACTCTTTCCAGAAGAATTAATTAAAAAACTGAGAGAAATCAGTGAAGAGTATTTAGTTTTGAGCCAAGAAGGTAGGAAAAGGTACTTCTATAACAACCTAAGAACTCCATATAACAAACTTAAGGTCAAATATAATAAACAAGATAAAGAAGCATGGATTCAAAAGGCTGCACTTTTAATTGCACTAAACAAAACATGTTTTAATGGACTATTTCGGCAAAACAGTAAGGGAGAGTTTAATGTTCCAATAGGATATTACAAAAACCCAAAGATATTAGATGAGGAGAATATAAATAGCTGCCATATAGGTCTTCAAAATACAGAGATCTATTCTAGCCACTATGATTCAATAACAATTTCCGACAAACAAAACGCCTTTGTATACTTAGACCCCCCTTACAGACCTTTAAGTGATTCTTCTAGCTTTACAAAATATTCCAAAGAAGATTTTAATGATGAAGATCAAAAGCAATTGTCAGAATATTACAAAAAGCTGTCTAAAAAAGGACACTATTTACTACTCAGTAATTCGGACACTAAAGATAATTTCTTTGATGAATTATATAAAGAATTTAATATACAAAGAGTATTTGCTAAAAGACATATTAATTCTGATTCAAATGGAAGAGGTAAAGTTAATGAATTATTAATTAAAAATTATTAACTCATACGAATCATCCCAAACCATATAATGTCCATATAGTGGTTCGAAGTACTAAATACTTAAATTCATATAGCTAAGAACATTCTTATAAAAATCCTCAATCCCATACCTTAGATGAACACCCGTAACCGTAACAGACCTTAATACCATCTTAAGAGGTATAATCCCCTTATTTATCCTATTCCTCTTCCACCTCTTCCATTCAGAGACAACCAAATCTTCAACCTCCTGCCCATCACTTAATTCTATTAAAGATGCTATTGCATTAGTAGTAATAGTCCAACCCAAAAAACCTTTGTAAGAAGAATTAAATTGAGTTAAACCATACTTAGAAAAAACAAAATAGTCATAAGGGGGTAATATCTCCTTATTCTCTTCACTAATTAAAGCATCGTTGTATAAAACAGCTGCCCTACTCCCATCCTGAAGAACCAACTCATTGAAAATTGTTGGTAGTTCATCTAAAAACTTTTCAACATATAGAATATTCTTAGTCTCAATATTGGGACCTTCCGCTTCAAAAAGACTTTGTTCCAAAAGATTGTTTTCCATTACTGGGGAGTATATCACAAATAAAATTAGTAGGAGAGCTTCTCCCAGTCAAATCTGTCTATCCAATATTTAGTTATCTCCTCGACATTATCATCATATCCCTTTACTGTTTCTAACGGGACCCATTCTAGACTCTCTATTTCGTCAACATCAAAGTTTAATTCTTCTCCCCTGTAAGTCACTAAATAAAAAGTAGCTAACTCTTTCTGGTTACCATATCTAAATATTTTTGTTCCTAAAGACAAGAAACCCATAGGCCTAAAACCCAACTCTTCCTCTACTCCCCTAATGAGGGCTAAGTTTGCACTCTCCCCTGAAAAGATATGTTCCCCAAAGAATGTTGTCATACCTCCGTCATATTTCTTATCCCTATTCCTTTTTGAAAGTAAAACCGCTCTGTTTTTTAAATCTAAAAGGGTAAAGTGTACTGTGGGATGTAATAATTCTGGATTACTATGGCACATCTCTCTAGTGGCTTGACCAATAACTCTTCCTTCCTCGTCTACCACATCTAATAATTCTGGGGGGTTCCTTTCTGAAGAAGCTTTTTCCATAAACTATTTTAACACAATTTGACAAAATTATGAGGGGGAAATACACTGAGGTGATAACTTTAGTGCTTTTTAACTTGAAAAGATTAAGTATACTCCTGATTTTACTACTCTTGGTTTCAGCCACAGGATTTGCTGTGCTTACAAAAACTGGAGCAATTCCAAATTACCTTGAGATAGAAATACTCTGTCCAGAATCAGAGGATACCTCCCGAGAAAATCCTTATAGAGATCCAGGGGGAGTCGTTGACCTGAAGCCAATCATATACCTATATCCTCAAGAAGAACTTTCTATAAACGTAAGTATAGATTATTCTGGAGATCTCTTCGTAACCTATCCAGAATATAAAAACGGCTGGTCCGTTACAGCATATCCAGATGGTAAAATCGTAAATAAAGAAGATGGAAAGGAATATAGCTACCTTTTCTGGGAAGGAAAAAATACAGAGGAAATCCAATATGACATGACTACTGGCTATGTTGTAGCAGGAGAGGATACCGCAGAATTCTTACAAGATAAACTTTATGAAATAGGTCTCCTTCCAAAGGAGTACAACGAATTTATTGTCTACTGGCTACCACAAATGATTGAAAATGAATATAACTTAATACACTTTGCAACAGAGGATGAGTATCATAACCGAGTTGGATTAGACATCTCCCCTGAACCAGACTCCGTCCTTAGGGTTTTCATGGTATTTAAGAAACTGGATGAAGAAATCGATGTTCAACCTCAAGAATTTGAAACTTTCAGAAGAGACGGTTTTACAGTTATTGAGTGGGGAGGCACAGAACTAAAAGACTAAAGCTTATTAATAGGTGCAAAACTCTTTCTGTGTATCTCCGTTATACCAAATTTCTTTATAGCCTCAATATGCTTCTTAGTACCATATCCCACATGAGTATCAAAACCATACTCTGGATACCTCTCATGATACTCCCTCATTATCCTATCCCTCGTAACCTTTGCTAATACAGAACCTGCAGATATTGAATAATGAAGCAAATCCCCTTCCTTAATCTTGACCATCTTGTATCTTGGAATACTTAGAATATTTGTACCATCCCCAATAATATAATCTACCCTCTCATTCAACTTCGCCTCTATGACCTCAAGAACAATTGTCATTGCCTTTAACACCGCCTCTTGTATCCCAATTTCGTCTATTTCACTAGATCCAACTATACCCACACCGTATGCAAGAACAGATTTTTGTATCTTTCCAAACGCCTCCTCTCTTTGCTTCTCCGTCATCTTCTTACTATCTCTTACCGTTGGAATAATTTCGCTCTCTTTAGTAATAACAACACCACCCGCAACAACAGGCCCTGCTAAAGGTCCCCTACCTGCTTCATCTAAACCTAAAACAAGCTTGTAACCCTCTGACCACAACCTCTCCTCTAATTTTGTATCTGGATATATCATAGTTATATATGCTACCATATACCTATGAAAAAATTATCTCAACTAACACTTACATTCATACTCTTGTTCTCTTCTTTTTCGTTTTCTTTTGCACAAACTGATAATGATTTTGAAATAACAAACGATATTGAAATAGTAGAATTTGAAGATGGAAGAACCTCTGCCCCAGGAGAAGGAGAATCTCCAGAGAGAAAAGAGGTGGAACTGGAAAAGGAGGATACGGAAGAGGAGACAGTACAAGAAGAAATTATTGTTCCTCAACAATCCTTCTGGGATATCTTAGGAGCAATACTAATTCCTAGCTTCTTTATTATTCTAGTCTACTTCATATTAAATTTCTTTAAATCTTAATTGGACAGATTCCTAGATATATACTAAGATGAAGATATATAAATTTAGTATATTTTCTATATGTCACATAACAACACAAATTCCTTCTTTAAGGGTTTAATCTTCGGTGCTATAGGTGGTGCTATTGCTGGTATTCTCTTAGCTCCAAAATCTGGAGAAGAAACGAGAGAAGATATTAAAAAGCTTGCGGGAGATATAAAAGACAAAGCAGTAGATACATATGAAAAAGCCAGAGCCGAAGTCGAAAAAAAGATTGAACAGGTTAAAAAAGCTGGAGAGAAGATAGATGAAGAGAAATACAAGAAAATTGTTGCTGAAGTTGTAGATGAATTCAAGAGGGATGCTCAAGTCTCATCTTCTTCTGCTAAACAATTGGGAGAGCAACTAAGAAGTGATTGGGCTATGATAAAAAAGAGCTTAGCGTAATAAGTTTGACCTTTTCATAGGTTTACATAGTAATCCTAAAGGGACTAGATATAGTCCCTTTTTCTTAGTAAAATATGCATGTAAGCGAGAGTAGTTCAGTTGGTAGAATGTCTGCTTCCCAAGCAGAAGGTCGCGGGTTCGAATCCCGTCTCTCGCTCCATTGTCAGAAAAGGAATTACCACAAACATACTGTTAATACAGGAGATATTAGAAGAGTTCAGTAAAACTATTTACTTGGAAATCAGGATTAAAACCATTTCCATACCCCTTACCATCACCCTTCTTAAAATAAACCGTCTTAATCCCAAGATTAGAAGCAGCTTCTAAGTTGCTTAACCTATCATCTATAAACAAACTCCTCTCTAGAGGAATTCCAGATCTCTTTTCAAATTCCAGATATATCTCCTTATCTGGCTTCCGCATACCAACCTCCCCACTTAAAACAATTGGGTTAAAATATTCTACTAAAGAAAACTTCTCAGAAAAATATCTCCACCATTCCCTTGGCATATTAGAAAGTATCCCCCTGTTAATACCAGCCCCTTTAAGAAAAGAGAGATATTCATATAAATCTTTATCAATAGCCAACTTCCCCAGAAATTGCTTCCTAACAATAACCCCCATAACATCAAAAATCACAATATCTATATCCTTATATATCTCTTTCATAATATAATCTAGATTGTATTAGAAATAGCACCTAGAAGCAAAGGCCCTACGTGTGTTACAATATCGTTACATTCGCTGATGTAGCTCAGCTGGTAGAGCATTCCCTTCGTAAGGGAACGGTCGATGGTTCGAAACCATCCATCAGCTTTTACAAAAATAAACATTATGAGAACACCAAAATACACATTAACAAACCTAATACTAAGATACATCATTAAATATGAACTAAGTATTAACAACCTTAAAAATAATAAACTCCCAGATAAACATAAAGCCCCTTTGGAAGAAAAATACTCAGCCCAAGATATAAATGCACTTGGGAATTTAGTAGGAAACAGTATTGGTTACAACCAAGCTTTACAGATACACAGAGGGCAGGAAATGCCTTCTCAAAAGAAAGAGTTTAAACTTTTTACAAACTTTAGAAATGCTAAAGACTTCGTTAGGTCTTACAACGAGAGAAATGCTCTCAAACCATCTATGGATCTCGCATCCCATATAAATAAGTTGGTTATGAAAGATATTGTGGATGAATGGGACTTAGCAAAAGTTAGAAGCTTCTCTGAGAAACCAAACGAAATTTATGATACCTGGTATAAGGCTAGAGATTTTTATCCTAAGTTAGACTTAAACAGTCATTTTAATGAAATCTTTGACTGGATCGAAAACGACAAAGATAATAACCACAAACTAATAAAGTTAGGGGTTTTGCTCTTTGAATTCATAGACAAAGCACCTTTCCTATCTGGAAACCAAATAACTGCACTCCTTATGGTTGAAACCTTAAGTAAGAAATATGGTTATAATCCCAACAATATTATTCCTTTCTTCAAAGCTACAGAGAACATATCTCAAGACCTTCTCTCAGCTTTCAAATTATCTAAAAGCAAATTAGACTTAACTACATTCCTAGAAGCATTCCTCTACACCTCCTCACTTACGGTGTTAGAAGTAACAGAAGATTTTAAAGAAACATATAACAACAAAGTTAAGAAACAAGGTTCTTTAGAACTACATCTTAACCAAAGACAAATACAGCTCCTAGATTATCTTGCAGTAAATAAAAAAATTACAAGGAGTAAATATACCAAGTTAATGGGAGTATCCTTTATGACCTCCTATAGAGACCTACAGGACATGGTTGATAAGAAGTATATAAAACAGAAAGGAAGAGGAAGAGGCACCTTCTATGTTCTCACCAAGGAGATGACTCCTAAGGATGAAGAATTGATATAGCCTTTGTAAATTGTTAATATTACATCATGTCAAAAATCCAACTAGAGAACGAACTCGGAAATAAATATGACCTTATTGTTGGTCTAGAGATTCATATACAAACAGCAACCCAATCTAAAATGTTCTGCTCTTGCCCTACTGGTTACTTTCATAAAGAACCCAATACACATGTTTGCCCAGTATGCTTAGGTTTACCAGGAGCACTCCCTGTCCCAAACAAGAGAGCTATTGAGCTTTGCATATTAATGGGCTTAGCACTTAATTGTGATATAGATAACGAAATTCATTTTGACAGAAAACACTACTTCTACCCTGACCTACCAAAAGGCTACCAGATTAGCCAATACAAAAGACCTATCTGTTCAGATGGTTATGTAGAAACAGTATCTGGAGTAAAAATAGATATTGAAAGGATACATCAAGAAGAGGACGTTGCTAAATCTACACACCATGTTGAAAATTCTACAGGTAAGCACTACTCCTTAATAGATTACAATAAATCTGGAGTTCCACTTATAGAAATCGTCACAAGACCTTGCATAAGAACCGCTAAAGATGCAAAAGATTTTGCAACAGAAATTAGGAAAATAGCGAGATACCTAGGCATCTCCGATGCAGATATGGAAAAAGGACAGATGAGGTGCGAACCAAATATTTCCCTACAGGAGAGAGGTAAATGGGAATACAAAGAAGGTCAGATACTTCCTATTGGAGACTACAAATTAAATCCCAAGGTAGAAATTAAAAATATTGGCTCAATAACAGCGGTGGAGAAATCCATATCATACGAAGTAGAGAGACTGACCAAGGAATTAGAGGCAGGAAAAGAGATTAAACAACAAACAAGAGGTTGGAACGCAGATAAAAATATTACAGAGTACCAGAGAACAAAAGAAACCGCAGATGACTATAGATATATGCCAGAACCAGATATCCCACTTATTGAAATTTCAGATGAGGATGTAGATAGAATCTCTAAGGAATTGGTGGAGCTTCCCATAGAGAGAATGAAAAGATATATAGAAGAACTAGGTCTTTCAGAATATGCCTCAGAAGTTATTTCTTCCTCTAGGGAAAGTGCTGAATACTTTGAAACCCTTTACGAGAGATTAAGACAGAATCTAAACGATGAAGACTCTGCACTTGAAGCTTCTAACTGGTTAATGGGTTCAGTATTTGCCATTGGTAATTTAGATATAGAAATCGAAGACCTTGCACTTTTAATATTGGCTTTCAAAAAAGGAGATATTACAAAAAACAAAGCAGAAGAATTACTTAATGAGTCCGTGGAAGGTAACAAAGATTTAGCAGAAGAATTAGAGAAAGTCATACAACAAAAAGAAAAACTTAGTAGCAATCTCAATGACATTGTAAAAGAAGTCATCCAGAAGAACAGAAAAGCTGTAGAAGATTACAAAGGAGGAAAAGAAGCAACACTTGGTTTTCTTGTAGGACAGGTTATGCAAGCTACTAAGGGAGCTGCAGATCCTAACAAGGTTAGAGATATTTTAATAAAGGAATTGAAGCAATGAAGATAGATATAAAACATATAGCAAAGCTTTCCAGTATCTCCTTAACTAAAAATGAGGAAGAGAAATTTACTCCACAGATGGAAACAATATTAGAATCTGCATCTGTCCTACAGGAGATAGACACTTCTAAAGTACAACCTATGAAAGAGAGGATTTCTTTCGAAGAGTTGAGGGAAGATATTCCTGAGAAATCTCTAAAGCAAGAAGATGTTTTTAAAAATGCCCCACACCATGAAGATGGGTATATCAAGGTATATGGGGAGATTTTTGGTGGTATAGAAGAGAGTTAAGTTTCTGTTGTATAATGAGAATATGAAAAGCCCCATCAAGATTATTTTAATCATTTTTGCAATTTTACAGTTTTTAATAGTGCTGTATATTACATTTCCCTCAATCCCTAAAAAGTTAAAAACTGAAACACAAGGTGGACAATATGTTTTGGAAGACCTCTCCCTCTCATTCGACCTAGACTCAAACAATTATGAGATTGTTTCAGAAGATGAAAACCTTGAAGATGGTCGTAACACAATAATATTAGCAAAACCAGAGGATAAGGATCGTGTTTACTTGAGTCAGATATTAGATAAAAAATATCCAGAATTTTTAAATGAAAAGCTTTCAACGCTTCAGAATCCATTTCAAAGTAGATTTGCAATTAATTTAAATAAAAAGGGGATAAAAGAGAGCTATCAAAAGGGTACACCTGAACAAAGAGAATTTAAAGATATGAAGATACAGGTTTATGAAGGAGAGGATAGAAAATTCATATTAACACAATTTATCTTTAATGATGGAAGCATAGATTATACAGCAGAGGGATATATAGGTAATAACTATTACGCTATTGATTCTTCAGAAAAGTCAAACCTCGAAATTATTTTAAGGTTCATGGAAACAGCTACAGTTATTCAAAACTAACAATTTACACCCACCCTACTAAAAAATCTCATTATTTAGTAAAATAGTCACTATTATGCCGAAGTGGTGGAACTGGCAGACACGCATGCCTTAGGAGCATGTGGGATAATCTCCCGTGGAGGTTCGAGTCCTCTCTTCGGCATATATTACTTAGAGAATAAGAACATGATTAAAAAACTAGCAAAACCATTTCAAGAAGTACTTCTGGAAAAGAGACTCTGTGTTGGGTGTACATATCCTTTAGACAAGGCAACTAAATCAGGGAAACTCTCTGACAACAGAACTATGGTTCAATGTAAATGCAGAAGACGCTATGTGTATGACAAAGAACTAAATGAATACAGAAGAGCAACATTTGCAGAAGAACAACAGATCCTTAAAGAGCTTAATCATTAAGGATTTCTTTAACTTCACAAAATCGGTTAATTATAGTAAAATCTTTTCGTTGTGCCGCTATCGTCTAGTGGTTTAGGACAACAGGTTTTCATCCTGTAAACCGGGGTTCGATTCCCCGTAGCGGTATTCCTTTTATAACAAAAATCTCTTGTTAGTAAAGCAAAAAGAGTATTTAATTGCATATTTCCTCCTTTTAGATTACTATTATACGAAGCACGCTGATATAATTTTGCAGAAAGTTAAGACAATGTATGAATCTACACAAGAAGAAATAACAACGACAGAGAAAGTTTCCTCAGCGTTTGCTTCTATTGGAAAATTTATAGTTTCACTCCTAGAAACAGTTGTTGTTGCATTAGTAATATCAATAGTACTTTACATATTTGTAATGACCCCACACGAGGTTATTGGCAACTCCATGCACCCTACTTACAAAAATGGAGAGTACTTAATGGCAAACAAAATATCCTACAGGATAGGAGAACCAAAGAGAGGAGATGTGATTATTTTTAAATATTCTGACACTCAAGACTTTATTAAAAGAGTCGTAGGACTTCCTGGGGACACAGTAATGCTTAAAGATGGACAATTATATATTAACAATAAGCTTTTAGACGAATCTGACTATTTGGAAGATTCCGTTTATACTAATGGGGGAGAATATCTCAAAGAGGGAGAATCTAAAAAAATTCCACCTGGAGAATATTTTGTCTGTGGAGACAACAGACCACACAGTTCTGACTCTAGGGTGTTTGGTCCAATACCAAAAGAGAATATAAAGGGAAAAGCGTGGGTTGTTTATTTCCCCTTCTCTGAATTTAGAATAGTTACACACCAAGAGTACCAAAATTTGTAGAAATCAATTGTGAAACGTGATAAAGTAAAAATATGAAAATCTTCGTAATTGCTAACCAAAAAGGAGGAGTTGGAAAAACAACGACTACTATGAATCTTGGAGCAAGCCTTGCTGCAAGAAAGAAAAAAGTTCTGGTTATAGATATGGACCCACAGTCTAATCTCTCTTCTGGCTTAGGATTTACACAACAGTTTGACAAGCAAAGCTGGAACACTGCAGATGAAGCTCCTTACAAGAATATTTATGATGTATTGGTAGAAGGTGATTCCATATCTTCTGTTTTCGTCTCTACTTCTACAGAAAATCTTTTTCTTGTCCCTTCACACCTCTCGTTAGCAGGTGCTGAGATAGAAATGGTAAATATGCTCACAAGAGAATCTCTTCTTAAAAAAGCTATAAGTAAGATGTCCGAAGATTTCGACTATGTCATCATAGACTGTCCCCCATCGCTAGGATTATTAACCATAAATGCATTAAGTGCAGCAGATTATCTCCTTATCCCTATACAGTGTGAATACTTCGCACTAGAAGGTTTAGGACAACTTATAGAAACCACCAAGCTTATTAAAGGTATAAACCCTAAACTTGTAATTGGGGGTGTCATCTTAACAATGTATGACAGTAGGACGAAATTGTCAGAGAATGTCGTTAGTGATGTAAAAGAATTTTTCAAGGACACAGCTTTTAAAACAGTCGTTCCTAGAAATGTGAGACTGTCAGAGGCACCATCTTATGGACAAACAATATTTCAATATGACGATAAATCTACAGGAGCGTTGGCATACAAAAACTTAGCCAATGAGTTTATAAAGCGTTTTAAAGTTTAAATTTTTAATTCAATTAATATGAGTAATACACAAAGATTAGGAAAAGGGTTAGCAGCATTAATAGATTCTAAAGAGATAGACAACTCTAGTAGTGCCTACAATCCGAATTTTGACATAACAAAGATAGAACCAAATCCTTACCAACCGAGAATGCAAATAGATCCAGAGGAGTTAATAGAGATAGCAGATTCGATTAGGGAAAAAGGTGTTATACAACCATTAATTATCACAAAGGATGAGAAGTCTGACAAATACTTCCTTATAGCTGGTGAAAGAAGATTAAGGGCTGCTCAGTTAGCAGGACTTAAAACTGTCCCTATCGTAATAAAGGAAAGCTCCCCACTAGATATGTTGGAACTTGCCCTTATAGAGAATATTCAGAGACAGGACTTGAATCCATTAGAAGAAGCCTACGCCTTTCAACAAATGATAGATGAATTTGGTGTCTCACAAGATGACATTGCTAAGAAAGTTGGTCTTAACAGAGTTACTATTACAAACAAAATCCGCCTCCTAGGTATTCCGGAGGAAGTAAAAGAAGATGTTTTAAATGGGAATTTAACAGAAGGACACGCCAGAGCACTCCTTGGCCTAAAGGATGAGACTTCATTAATAGCTGCTGCAGACCTTGTCATTAAGAGAGGTATGAGTGTCAGAGAAACAGAAGCCTTGGTAAGAAAGATAAATTATGGGAAAGGTTCTAGCACAAAAAGTTGGAAAAAGAGCGACAGAGAGACAGAGAAATATTCAGATATGCTAAGCAAGAAACTTGGCTATACTGCGAATATTACAAAAATGACAAAGGGTGGAAAAGTTGTAATTAGATACAATACAAAAGAGGAATTAAAAGACCTAATGGAAAAACTTCTAGAACAGGAAGAGAAGTAAGTTAAAAAGTTTTCACTCCTTTAATACTTTAAAACTTCTTTGAATTCGTAACCTCCTGTCTTAACTTCTCATAGGTTAAAATGCCTGTACTCACACTAACATTTAAAGACCCTATACCCTCCCTCATTGGGATAGAAATCTTACCATCTACTCTCTCCATAATCCCTGTTGAAATACCAACATCCTCTGCTCCTAAAACAAAAGCTATTGGCCCAGTTAGATCTTTTTCGTAATAAGGTTGCCCCTCCATATCTACAGCATAAACCTTAATGTCATTTTCCTTTAAAGTCTTAAGAGCATTAAACAAATTCATCTCTACGAGAGGAACTCTCTCCGCTGCTCCCATGGATATTCTAATAGTTTCGTCAGATACCAAACTCTTTTTCTGAGGATTAACAATAACTCCATTGACCCCAACACCAAATGCGGTCCTCATTATTGCTGCAATATTCTGAGTATATTTCAAATCATCTAAGATTAAAAAGAAAGGTTGCTTTCCACCATCATAGATTTTGTCTAGAAGCTCATTTAGATTCCAGTCATTCTGGGAATACATATATCCAATAATACTTTCAGAAGAAGAACTTCTTAGCTTTCTATTTATAACCCTTCTGGAAACCTTAATAATGGGGACATTTTGCTTTCTTGCCAATTCGAATATCTCTTGACTTTTGGGATCCTTGAAAGCATTACCAACAGCAAAGATCTTTTCAAAATCTCTACCCTCTCTTAACAATTCTAAAAGAGCATTTTTGCTCTCTATCTGTACAAATTTGGAATTAGGCATAATGCTACTTTGATTCTACCACATCTATATAAAATTGCCCCCTCTTAAAACCTGTCATTCTTCTAAATTGGACTACACCATCTGTTTTAGCATGAATTGAGTAAGTCTTAGATATGTATGTGTTTTTCCCAGGGTGAAAAACAGAACCATTCTGTTTAACAATTATGTTACCTGGTTTAACAGTTTCTCCTGCGTATTTCTTAAGTCCTAATCTTTTTCCAGCAACATTCCCGAAGTTCGATGATGTCGCTGCCGCTGCAACGTGTGACATTACTTGTATAATTTCAAATTATCTAAATACTACGTTCTCTGTAGTATGTAAATGTTCCTTGTGATAATACTATTTTTACGACCCCACTTCAAGTCCTTGTTGGGAGAAAATTCTGAATTTAGAAGTTCCCATCTATTGCTTATTACATCATAGATGCTAAAGGTCTTCCATCCATCATTGGTTTTGTAAGAGGGAATTATTAAGACCATTTTACTACCTCTAACTCCAATATCTTCGTCTAGCATTTTAAAAAGAGATAGATAAAGCTCTTTTACAGAATTAAGTAGTTGCTCTGCCCTATCTTTAGATACAATGTCTTTCTGAGGTGGTCCCATAAATGGCTCACAAACTATTGCATCTATCTTTGTGTTCTTTAATTCTTTAATAACTTCTTTATCTGGATCTGTGACATCTAGTTTAAAAAGTTCGTAAACAACATTTCCTAGGTATCCCTGTTTATTTAACCATTTAATATTCTCTTCACTGTAGTAAAGAGCATTTTCATCTATGTCCGAACCTAAAAAGTTATAACCTAGTACAGCTGC
>DCVX01000041.1 GCA_002328805.1 Candidatus Dojkabacteria bacterium UBA2177 | reverse complement strand
TTTTAGTAACGGGACTTGAAATATATATATTAATTCCACTTATTTTTCTTGCGTATACTTTAATAATCTATCTCCATTATTTAAATGTCGGCATAGGGGAGGGGGAGTTGTATAAAAAGACCCTTCTTACATTGTTAATCTCATTTATTCTGTTCTTGGGGATTTTTCTCACAGGAGATTCCCACGAGATAGTTGCGACCATTCCCGTGTTAGGATACTATTTCTCAGTAGGGGTAGTCAGTCAGGAGAATATTGTATATGAGAAAGAAAAAGGAATTTATTTTTATATAATAATTCTTGTATTTCTGTTCTTATTAGCAGTTTTTTTGAACATCTAGTTTTTCAAAAAAAGAGATAGTGTTTCATAGAGAGTAGGGGTAGGGGCCAAGTGTCCCATAGTGTGTAATATCCCATAGTTATCACTGTGGATAATTTGGTGCTAATACCTTTATCACCTAGTAATAGTAGGTTATTAGAATAATTTTTATACTGATTAATCATTCTAATTAGTTTAGAAATATTTCTCTATGTATATTTGTATACAGAAGGGTTCTCCCCTTTACGTAAATGTGTTATGATTTAAATATCTAAACCGAGTATAATCGTCCTTATATGCGGTCTTGCCAGGGGGAAGGCAGAAGAACCGGTTATATATCTAAAATATATTCAAAATATCTAACTAATTAAATATGAATATCAAACCTCTTAAAATTCATTTATTATTTTTAAATAAAACCTCCCTACTTGAATTTTTACAGAGATGTCAATTTTCTAAAAAAAGCCCCCTACTCCTTGTTTGGTCAAATTCTTAATTTAATATACAATACAATATGAAAGACTTTCCAAAATTAGAAGATCAAGATGACTTCTTACTCTCTTTACAGAATAATAATTATAGTACCAAGACTATACATAATTACGCACGTGACCTTTGTATATTTGCAACCTTCTTATACTTTAGAGGCGTGGAATTTAAGGATGTTAAAAAAAAGGATATAGATACCTTCAAAGGATACCTCGTTGCGGGTCAACATTTGAAGGATTTAGACAAATTTAGGGAGGAATATGCAAAAAACGTTGTTAAATCAGGGGTTAAGGGGGGCGAAGCTCTTAGCGACGATTTAAGGCCTCAAGAATCTGTTAGTGATATAGTTGCACCTTCTGGAGAGGAAAAAAATGTGGTGAAACCCACGGGAAAGTTCGAGAGTGATTTTTTGACAGATGTTTACTCCAAGGTCTATGGAAGTCTTGGAAAATTATCTGGGAGTTCAGATTCGTCTAGTAAAAAAAGAAATGGTTTGAGTCCAAGAAGCGTAAACAGAATGCTTTCGTCTTTAAGGTCCTTTTTGAAGTTTAGAATCTCTTATGACTTAGAAATACCATTACCCCCGGATGCTGTGAGTTTAATGAAAGCGGAAAAGAAAATGAAGAAGGTTGCTAGTCTCGAGCAACTGAAGCAATTGATTGAAGCACCAATGGTTTTTGAAAAGAATCAGGAGGTTGCTATAAGGAACAGATGTATGTTGGAAGTTTTATTTGCAACGGGAATGAGAATCTCCGAACTTGTCGGCTTGGATTTAAATCAGCTGAATGTTGAAGGGAAAATATATATTCTTGGGAAAGGTAAAAAAGAAAGATCTGTGTATTTGACACCAAGGAGCTTAGATTGGTTAAATAAATATCTTGTTGTGAGATTGAAGCATGCGTTTACAGATAGAGATGAGGGTGAACAGCCTGTGGAAATGGAGAAGTTTTTCTTAGAAAATCCTGAAGAAAACGGCCGTGAAACATCCGTCTCTAAAGAGTTAAATTTGGAAATTTTTGATAAAGGAAATAGAAAGTATATACAGTTGATAGAAGATTATAGAAAGAGTGGAATGTTAAATAGGTTTGACTCCCCTGCTCTATTCATACCATTCTCTGGCAGAAATGCTGGGAAGCCAGATGCAAGAATATCTACGAATTATTTTCAGGAAAGAATTGTTGTGTACAGAAAGAAGTTAGGTATACAGATTCCTACTTCTGCACATAGTCTAAGGCATGGTTTTGCAACTTATTTAGCAGAAGAAGGTGCAAGTCCTGCAGCTTTACAGATACTTTTGGGTCATGAGAGCTTGAATACAACTACTAGGTATGTTCATGCAAGTGAAAAGTTTGCAGAAGAGACCGTTAGGAAGAACCATCCTCTAAAGTAGAATTATTCTGAGAATTTGTCCATAACTTCAGCATAGTCTTCTGTCTGTTGTGCTTTCTCTATTAACTTGATTGCATCTGGATCTCCAGCTTGTGCTCTTTGTGCTAATTGCTTTGCTTCTTCTACGGCAGCTGAGAACTGTTCTAGTAAGTCTTGGTAGATATTCTTTATCTCTTGATCTGCCTTATCTCCATAGACGGTTGTTGCTATCTCTGCGATTATGGTTTCAAAGTGCTCTGGAGACTTGGCTTCTTTTATACGGGTCTCCATGACTGTTAATTCTTCATCTGTGGATTTGTCAGCGTATTCATGGAAGAGAATTTCTAATACTTCCTCAGATAGGACTTCAAATAGTTCGTCGGCTTCTTTTTGGGGTAAGCCAAACTGATTTATTTTCTCTTTTACTTCATCCATTTTCTTTTAATTTAAAGTTATTTATATTAAGGATTTAGATTCTTTAAAGCTTCTGCGGTTGCGGTTGCTACATCTTGAAGACTAGTTCCGGGTGTGTAAGCTGCACTTCTAAGGCCTTGGTTAAAGATTTCTCCTGCTTGTTGGCCATAGAGCATGTCCTTAGTTACTCCTAATTCTGACAATTGGCTTAAGAATTTCCCTTGGAGATCAGGAACTGCTCCTTGTACAACTCCTCCTTGGGGTACAAATAAATCGGGACCTTTCCATCCCCATTTAGATGTATCCCAACCGAGTTCTCCTGTTCTTAACCAATTTCCTGAAGCGAGTTCAGAGCCAGGAGTTGATACTGGCTGAGTTGTGGGTAATTCAATAGATCCTTGTGGTGGTGGGGCAGCTTCTACAGCGGGAGGTGTTCCTCCAGGGGTTCCTTGGGGTGGAGGTTGTTGTCCTGTAGGTGGAGTTTGTCCACTTGGGGGTGGCGTTGGTTGGTTGAACATATTAACAATGCTTTGGACGGCTTTCCCGACTCCATACCCAGCGGTTCCTCCCATTAAGGCCGAGGATACTTCTCCAAGTCTATTTGCCCACCATTCATTTCTCTTAATTCTCTTATCTATTTCGGCAAGTTCAGTAACGGTCTTATTTTTTCTGTCAGCATATTTCAAACTGTTAGATTTGGTTCTAAGTTTTTCAGAAAGTTTAATCCCCTGTCTTCCGATTATAGGTCCTCCTAGACCGACTGCTATTAGGGCAGCGGCACTAACAGGAGGAGTTAAGGCTCCAACACTTATTCCTGCAACGAAGGAACCAACTTTTATGATGGTATGTTTTTTATTTCTTTTCCTCGCACTTTCTTTCTCCACGGTCTGAAGTTGAGTGTCTATTGTCTTTTTAGCTTCTAGGAGATCGAAATATTGGATTTTTTCTTGATCTGTTAAAGGTCTGTTTTCTTTAATAGCATCTAATTCTGCCAATTGTTTCTCTAGCATGGCAGATTTTTGTTCAGGGGTATCCTCTCCTCTTAGGTTTGCAATCTCTTGGGCTTGAGCGTCAAGCTGCTGTCTTAATTGTTCAGTTTCCGCGGATGCTCCCCCAGGGACTGGGGTTTCAGGTATCTCGGGAATTTCTAGAGCTTCAGGTATCTCTGGAATTTCTGGAGTTTCAGGTATCTCTGGAATTTCTGGAGCTTCAGGTATCTCTGGAATTTCTGGAGTTTCAGGTATCTCTGGGATTTCTGGAGTTTCAGGTATTTCTGGGGTCTCTAGTTGTCCACCTCCATCGATTCTGCTTATTAAATCCCTATACAGAGCACTACTTTTTTCAGAATTTAGTCTCTGTTGCTCTAAGAGGGCATCAAACCTCTGACTCATTAGTCCTTGGAGTTCCTGAGAGAGTCTCATATGTTCAAGCAACTGTTCTTGTGTCAAACTTCCAGACTCTTGTATCTCCGCTAATTGACTACTTATTCCTTCTAATCGACTCTCTATTCCAGAGAGTCTCTCTTGAGTCTGTGATAGACTCTGATCTATATTTGCAAACACCTGTTGAATATTTGATGTTTGCTCTGGCTCTGTATCTATTGGTTGTGTGGGTCCAATATCCTCTGCAGATCCTTCTGGAAGATCTCTTGCTAAGAATCCTAGGTACCTTTGAGCACTTTCCTCATCCATTAGTTCTGTTAAGGATTCTTTGAAAGATTTTCCTTGTAAGTCATTTTGTATTTCTTTACTATCTCTTAAAAATTCTTGCCCCTTCTTAGATAAACCACTAGAACTCTTCTCGTTCCATTTACTTAATTCTTCTAGCTTTACATCTTTTCTTAACACAGTTCCATCTTGCGATTCTTTCCAAACCCTGACTCTGTCTACTCCGTTCTGGTCTTGGAATACTCCAGTTGCGAACCAATCATCCTCCATTTCACCAGAAGTCCGCTGTACTTTCAGGTTGTATCTGGGTTTTCCAGCTCTAAGTGTTTCTTCAACAGAGGGTGTTTCATTTGCCTTTGCATTCCTATCTAAAGCTTCTTGATGAGCATCTGTTTTTCTAGCCTCTTCTTGTATCTTTTGGCTTTCAGTAAAAAAAGTTTGGGAAGCTTGAGAACCAGGACCAACACCACTAAACAATTGGTCATTTCTTGAATTAGCCTTTTGAACTTCCTCTTTATGTCTCTCTTCTCTCCTTACTCGGTCCTGAATTTCTTTGCTGTCAGTGTTGAAATCTTGAAGGGCTTGGGATCCAGGTCCTACTCCACTAAATAATTGGTCGTTTCTTGAATTTGCTTGTTCAACTTCCCTTTGATGCCTTTCATTAGCTTCCCTTTGTGCAAGATCTGTATCCATCTCCTGCCTAGCTGCCTCTATGTGGTGGTCTCTTACATGTAATGTGGCATTATCATTATTTGGACTTGCAAACTGCCCCTTTTCGTCCTTAAGATATGCTCTATCCTGAGGGTCTTGTCCTTTCAATACCTCTTTGACGTATTGTGCTCTTGTTTCTTCTACAGAAGATTCAGGAGCTTGTTCATTACTTTGGAGATGCGTTTCTGGGCTTTCCATAATATCCTTATTTAAATTTACATTCTTGCCCAGAATAAGTGGGCAGTTTTATATATATAATTTACTTTTTAATCACCTTTATGTCAAGAAATTAAGACTAGAATTTTCTTCTGATCTTCTTACCATTGTAGGTTTCTTCTACAGTAAATGGAGTGTTATTAAAATATAATATTTCGAGCAGAGCTTCAAAACCATGTTTAAGCCACCTCATCTTCTTACCTTCTGCAAAATTTCTTGGTTTATAATATATATCTACATCTTTAAATTTTAATTTCTCTCCGCCTACCTTTCTGTAGCGTGCCAACTTTGCTGTAGTCTCTGGTTCTAAGCCGAAGTTCGAAGTTGATTCCAAGGAACTAAATATTGACCTCATGATTGGTCCCCTCACCATTTTGTAGCAAGTCTCCATGTCTCGAGGAGCAAAACCTTTTGGTCTGGTTAATAGATTCGACAGGAAGGTGACAAATCTATTCCCGAAACTATGTACCCAACTATTAAACTTATTAGATTTGTTAAACCTGTTACCATATATTACATCTAAATGAGGATTGGAGAGGAATATCTTCACAAACCTTACCAAATCTTTAGGATCATATTCTAAATCGGCATCCTGTACGACGACTAAGTCTCCAGTAGAGTTTAATATTCCTTTTTTAACTGTTTGTGACTTGCCTTTATTCTTCTTGTTTTCCAACACTATGAATTCTGTGTCCTCAGGAGGGTTCTTTATTGCTTTGTTTATGAAGGTCATGGACTTGTCTGTCGAGGCATCATTAACAATGATAATTTCTTTCCTAATCTTCTTTGGGAATTTCAGTTTTTTAACCTTTTCAATTATTTGGGAAACTGTTTTCTCTTCATTGTATACAGGGATAACAATAGAAATCTTCTCAAGTTTCTCGTTTCTGCTATGGTATGGAAGCAGTTTTTTGTAGTATGCATCCACCATCTTTTCTTTAGAGAAGTTTTCGTTAGACTTTTTTGCTATTTCGATAAGATATTCTTTGTCTTCAGACTTAGAGATTGCTTTCTCCAATTTCTTCACAAGGTCCTTTATGTTATTTCTCTTAAAGATATATTCTTCCGTTTTAACTTTTCTTGCTATTTCTTTATTGCTAGGGGCATCCGACATTACCGGAATATTGCCCATTGCCATAGCTTCTAGATTTGCTATTGCTAAGCCTTCGCTGAAGGAGGAGTTGATATATATTTTAGATTTTTCAAGTAGGGAAAGAAAATCTTCGTGCTTTAAAAATTGTTCAACTACTCTTATGTTTTGGGGAAGGTCCAAATGTTCATATCTCAGGGCACTTCCTGATCCTATTAACATAAAAAGCCAGTCAGGATGTCTATCTGCAATTTCAATGTATGCTTTGAGTACAACCTGTGGGTTTTTTACCTTAATCCATTTACTTGCCCAGACAACGATATTTTCTTTCTCTTCTACCTTTAAAGAGGAGGTGTCTAGGTCAAAAGAATTGTATATTACACTTATTCGTTCTTTCTCTACATTGAAGTTTCTGCTTATCCATCTTTTTCCAGTTTTAGATACTGCTATTACTTCTTGTGCTCCTGACAGGACATAGCCGAAGATGTGCTGGTCTAGCCAGTTTATAACTTTTGTAGCAAACTGCCCCTGCATGTATATCTTTCCTGCATTGTGTTCTATCACGGTGTATGGATGGGAAAGAAGGTCACATATGAAGTGAGTAATTAGGCTACTGGTTAGGTGTCTACTATGGATTATGATTCTAGCATCTGGATTCTCTTGAATAACCTTCATTGTTTTGAAAAAGAAGCGTATTCCAAAGATGGGATAGGTGTTCTCAAAGAGATTTACAGGTTTGAAACTAATTTTTGTAAATCCATCTTCTTCTTTTTCGTAAGCTCTATCTGATCCAAATAATGCTAAGCATTTGATGCCTTTTTTAGATAAACTCTCTAGGAGGGTAAATGCCATACTCTCCAACCCCCCTACCCTAGGTGGAAAGTAGTGGGAAATTGATATCAGATCATATTTGTTCTTGCTATTTTTTTCTTGTGTCATTTAAACAGTACAAAGTTGTCCGATATATATATTAAATCTTTTTTAAGTCTCTTCTGATCCTTAATTAAATCTTCCCCTATTTTGTTAATAGAATATGAGTTGTTGGTGGGTAGTGAGTAAACATTATATAGCCAAGCTTGATCATTAAGTTCTATAGAGCGATGCAATCTTGATGTATATAGAATTGTTATATCTTCTCTTGCAGGGATCCCTGGTGAAGTTAAGAGATCTTCATAGGTGTCTGTGTTAGGATTTTCTAGGTATTTCAGAAGGTTTTTTCTAGTTTCTAGATCCATATATTGTGCGTTTGCCGTATCTACATTACCTAGGGAAGCTATTATTATTTGTGTATAAGGATCTGAGAGTATGAATTTGTCTGTTAGGTTATTTTGGTTGAGATATTCAATTATGGCCTCATCCTCCTTGACGATTGCAGAGGCGGTTCCATCTTCTTGAGTATAGAAAGTGAGATACCGATTGTATTGCACAAAGTAATTTAATCCCCAAATTGGGATTAAGAGCATGAATAAAGCAATTTTCATAATGGGTTTAAATCCAAGCTTCCATATGTATTTAATTATTAAAATTGAGGAGAAGAATCCTAAACCAATTGCAAATTTATTCGCATAGGTAGGTGCTAGGAAATAAAAGATTATCCCAAAGGCTATAAAGGATAAAAAAGATAGGTCTTCCATATCTCTTTTTCTGTTTAGTAAAACTGATAAATAAGCAACAAGGATAAGTAACCATCCAGCTCCTAGGTTTTGAATATATACTGTTAAGTTGTTGGGGTAATAGGCATTTGTTAGGCTCCCCACTGTCTCAACAGCTTCTTTTTGTAATAACTTCTCTGTACTAAAGCCGGCGATATTAGCCAAGCAGAAAAAGATTACAGAAAGAAGAAGCAAAAGTAGGAAGATAGTTTTTTCCTTTCTAGTTTTGAGGTTCTTTATTATTAAGAACCTAAACCATAGATAACCTGCAAAAACAGCCCCGATTACAAAGTGTGTAGAGATTAATAACATGGAGATGAAGAATAGTTGAGGAAGTTTAAGATCCTTCTCTCGGAGTGTAAGGATTAAAAGGTAGAGTGCGAATGTTTGGGGTATGAAGAAAACAAAATCATAACCGCCCATTACAAATGTAAGCAATGCAAGTAGAACTCCAAGTTGCGACCAGAGTGTACTCTTGGTTATTTCCTTTAATTTTAAATAAATCGGTATGCTTACGATCAAAGGAAAGATTATATCTAGTACATAAAAAGTTTTGATGGGGTCTGACCCCATGAATGTTGAAAAATTTCCTAAAATTATGTGGTAAAAAGTTGTATAGCCATGTTGTAGAAACAGGTTTGAACACTGCCCGGGTAGTAAACAGAGTATCCCGTTATTAAACATCTTGTTTGGAACTGTTATGTGTTGAAGGTAATCCAGTGCAACTACAGAGTCTCTTTGTCTAATTAGGACAAAAGTAAAAATAACATATATTATTGCAGGAAGTATTCCAGCGAAGATTTCTCTTAGTGTGAATTCAGATTCATTCCCCGATTTATTATCCCCTATGATAAATAGTAGAAACAGTACATTCCATAAGATGAGGTTAAATATTACCCCAAAGGGGAGAATTTCACTGAACGAAAGTCCAGTTAAGTTTGCGATGATAATTTGTAGAAGGAATTGAATTGGGAAATATAGGAAAGATAGTGCTGAAACGAAACCAAAAAGTCTAGATTTAAATATGACTCTGGAAAGAAGATTCGGAAGTGTGAGTGTAGTAAAGATTAAATAACCAATAAAGATGTAGTTGTTTGCGAAGGATTGTAGACCATCTGTAAATAAGGAGAACATAAAATAGCCTAGAATTCCAATATTTATTGTTAGAGACATTGCGTCAAACATTACTATTCCTTGCAGTTAATAGTTAATTTAAGATTGTATTCTACATTTGGAGTGTAATCCCTTTTTAGAATTAGCGTCTGGCTGTTGCCTGTTACATCATAGTCTAGATTGGGATCATAGATTTCTACTTTACAGCCTTTGTCCTCGAAGTAAACGATTCCGGGTTCTGTGGAATTTCTATACTTTGTTTTATTAGAATAATCTAATTGGATAGCATACTTAAGCCCCTCTTTGAATTGATAAGCGGTGGTTGAATCTATCTTAAGGTCTAGATTTCTGTTATCTATTGGGGTTATGATTGTCTCTCTTCTATTCTCTTCGTTTTCTACATACTCGTAAAAGAAGTCAGTCCTTACAATGGACGCTTCTAGTGTGCTGTTTTTTTGGATATTTGTAATGACATTGAATGGTTTTTCTGTTATTTCTTTGTAGTCTGTAACATGGTCATTTTTTGAGGTGATTTCTATATACTCTGCATTAGGAAGTTGTATTATTAGTGATTGTCTCTGGTTAATAATTTCAAAGTTCTTGTATTGAACATACTGGTAGTAGCGGTTTATGGAGAGGTATATGCCCAATAAAGCAACTACTATAGTAAGTAATTTCAGATAAAAGGTTTTCATACATACAATATATATGTATTTTGGATAAAAAAAAAGATAACGGTTAGGTTATCTCTTTTTTCCAACTCTCTCTGTTAAGAGGAGGATTCTTTCTTGTAGAGGTTTTTTGTCTTTTGCAAAAGTGGCTGTATTGTAAAGCATAACTAAGGGTGTTGGTATCTGTGCTGTCCACACAGGTATTGGTGTAGATTCTTGGATATTTCCATCTCTTAATTCTTTGAGAAGGGCGAGTAGTCTATGATTTCCATCAATAATACTGCCGGTTGTGTATGGGAGTATGTTGTGTTTGTTTTCTACTACAAATATTGGGTAGTCGTTTTCCTCTTTCTGGTTATATATTACTAATTTTGCAAGATCTTGGTTAATACTCTTGATATGTCTCTCTATTTCTTCTTCGTGTGGTAGGTAATTTGTTATTGTGTCCCAGTGTTTAGCTATTTCATTAGCTTTTGTGGTATCTGTCTGTTTCCATATGTGGTATGCCCACTCCCATGGTTGTCCGGTATATAGTTGGAGGTCATCTCTTTCCATTAATTCTCCTATGGGGATTTCTTCTTTTACCCAGTTGTTGGATAATTCTGCTGCTAGTGGGAATCTAAAGTCGTTATATCCTCTAGCTACTTTTTCATTTTGCATTCTGTAATAATCTTCTCTTGGTTCCATTTGTGTATTGATTAAGTAAAAAAAAAGATAACGTAGTGTTATCTTGTATAAAATCAAAAAATAAACCTCCCTTATAGAACAAATGAAACAACGATAGCCGAAGCTAATCAAAAGTTTCTCTATAAGGGAGGAGTTTGCTGGATTGGAGGTTAGTTTGTTGGATTATCTGTTTGCCAGTAGGTGAAAAATGGTTCCTGTGCGTCGACACAAGTATTGTCTCCATTAAGGAGCCAAATTACTTCGTCGGAAGCTTGGGTTTCGTATTTTTCATCGACATAGACAGGGTATCCCCAGTCTAAGTTCCTATCTGGTTTTACAACTGCGGGCCCGACGACTTTTGTTCCTTCTGGAACAACAAGTCCTTCAGAGTCAAAATCCTCTGCAAATTGGCAGATTTTTTCAGTTCCGAGGACGAGTCGATCGGTTCCGACGGTAGCGGTGCTGTCCACGACATCCGAGGTGATATCTGCTCCGTCACTGGTCGGGCATTGAGTGCATGCAGGGCATGTCTGAACGCCGTTCCAGATGAGAGTTCCCATCCAGAGTGCAAATAGCGCAATCAGGACTACACCAAAGATTTTTGCCAAAAATTTTCCGATTTCCTTCATTTTTACACCTCCAAGTGTATTTTTGTTTTTTGATTAGACTTTCGCCCAATCCAGCAATCCAAAAATCAATCTAATCTATTGATTTCTAAATAACTGGATTGGTATCAATCAAAAACTCCAGCATTTTTAAAGAACTTGTCCTTTTATATAAATAAAAGAGACATTAAAAAGATATATAACAATCTCTATGAATGCGTCTTTTATTAAAGGCGGTTGAAAATTTGTATTTTAAAGAGCAGGTTCTTCTATTACAATCCTAGTACATTATACCATTTTTATGTCTTGTAAATCAATACTATGGGTTAGCGGGAGGAAGACAAGCTTCCCCCCCTCACCCTATCTACAAGTTAAGCTATTTTATTGCTTAAAAACTTAGAAACTCCTATAAATCCTAATCCAGAAACATAGGCGGATACAGCCACTATATTAAACAATACAGCGTCTGCTAACCCCGTATCCTCTGGTATATGAGGACCATAAGGGGTATATCCGTCAGCTGATACTGGGGATCTAAATAGTGTCAAGATTCCAAAAGCAAAGATAGCTAACAAGAAGACTTTATTTATCTTCTTCATGGCAGATTGTAAAGAACAATTTAACTACGAATACATTATACCCTATAGTTATATTTTATACAATATCTGCCTTTTAGAAGGGAATATTTATTTTATGTTCTAATTCACCCTATTTAGGTATCTAAATACCCTAACTGGGGAGTTATACATTCTACAAGTATAAAGAATTAGGTCTGCATCGTAGTCTGTAATTTGTGTATTGTCCTCCGCTTTATATACTTCAAATTCATAGCTTCTTTGATCCCAGATTATTTGAACCCTATCCCCTACTCTGAGTTTGGGGAGATTGTAAAAGGAACTTTTTTGTCTAAAGTCTGAACTCCAATATACATAACCGAATCTATGTGCAGCAATTATTATTGGCAAATCATTAATCTCTGGAGTCCCAAAACCTGGAACTATCCAGATACCTTCTTCTAGTCCTTCATCAGCATTTTGTTTTTGGGATATCTCTGAATCCACCCCTATTGAAGCTATTCTTAGGATATTCTCTCTAGGCAGTGATGTGTCTAATGGAGGAAGTGTTGTTTCGGGTTTCTCGATTTCCTCAACTTCCTCTGGTTCATACTCCTCTATCTCTGTTAACTGTTCTTGTATTGTTGCGGCCTCTGTTTCTGTGGCTGTCTTCGAGAGTGAATACCATATTTGTGGGTAGAAAGTTATTGCAATAATGGAGAAAGCGAAGAATATTAGAATGATACCAAACACTAAATATATTTTAGATAGTGCTTTTAGAAGATTCCTGTTCATTTAATTAATTCTTACTTCTTAAATATAACTCTAATATCATACCACTATTAGTCAACTCTCGTGTATTGGTTTTCCCGATATACCTGTAATGCCAACTTTCATAGCTATATCCTGTTACACTCTCATAACCTGCAGGATACCCTATTACAAAACCATACTTCCATGCGTTATCCGCTAACCATTTACTAGCTTGTGTGCTTGCAAAAGTTCCCCCTAGCCCATCATTTATCTCTACACTACTAAAATCTATTGCAGTTCCTAATTGGTGTTGGCTATGTCCTGCTCTAGCAGATATCTGGTCTGTTACTCCGACATTCCCACCATTAACACCTAACCAGTAATTATATGTACTCTGCTGTGTGGCATATGAGCGATATGCCGATCTAATACTTAGGTCTATCCCATCCTGGGTTGCAGCATTGACCATCTCTTGCAAGTCAGATATTAGAATATTGCGAATTAAAAAGTTTGTATTATTTACACATCTAAGGTTAGGGATATTTGTACAAATACTAACTAAATCTGTGGGAGCGTATGTGCTAGGAAGTTGGTATTCTTTGTTTACCAAAACTAGTAAGTCATCCCCACTTCTTGTCGCTTCTTTAATGTTAGTAGGATATGACCACCAAGCAGTTCCCGAAGTTCTTGCAACAGTCCCCTTTACAGGAGAAAGTTTCTCTAGAGCGATATTCTCCTGAATCTCCGATGATATTACACTCGTGTTCTTCTCTTCATCAATATTACTATCTGTATATGAAATAGTGTACATATTGGCAGAGAGAATTAGTGCAAAGATACTGTTTAATATTTTCTCCATATGACTATTTTACAATATATTAAAAAGTATAGTATGTACTTCTACCCTTGCCCTTTCTTTCAATTAAACCCAAATCTCTTAGCTTGTTAAAATCCATAACCCGAGTAGCCTTTGCTCTGTCTGTTAATTCAGCGTATTTTCGGTCTGTAATAAAGCCATTCATTTTAATATATTCCAACATCCTTTTATGATCTTTAAGAATTGTATACTCTGGTGTTAATTCCTTATCTTCTAGTATTTCTCTAACTCTTAATATCTCATTTAGAATCCCTTCGGTAAAATATTCTAACCAAGAAGTAAAATCAATCTTGTTCTCTAAATCATAGTAACTACCCTGTTCTCCAACCAAACTAAAATATTTTGTAACATCCTTATTATAAAAAGTTTCAAAACTAAATAATTCAAAAGTATCTATTCCTAGCTCTGCTAATAATACCTTTGTCACTAGTCTACAAGTTCGACCATTACCATCTATAAACGGATGGATTAATACAAATTGCTTATGAAATATTCCGGCTAAAATTAAGGGATCTATATTCTCCTCGTTCTCTTTTACATAAGAAAGTAAAGTACTCATCAATTTCTTTACATCCTTATAATCTGGAGGAAGATAAATAATCTCTCTTGTTAGAGGATTGTGTACAACAACAGAATCTTCTCTGTATTTTCCGCAATTTCCTCCTAATAATAAGTTTTTAGTTACTAACCGGTGTGTCTTCTGTATTAAGCTATTGTTTAATCTAATACTCTTATCCTTTATCCCACTGTTTAGAAATTCCAAAGCTTCATTGTAATTTAACACCTCTCTCTCAGTGTCTTTAATATTTTTAGGATTACTCTTAAGTAACTTTTTAACTTCTGTTAATCGTAGATTATTTCCCTCTATACTTGTGGACGCATATGTACTCAGGATGTTTGCCTGAGAATTTAATTTGTATAGGATTGGGTTTGGGAATCTTTTGTTATTTAACTCTACAACTACTTTATTAATCTCTTTAATATTTTTTAATAGCTGATTGGATATTGTATATTTTGGTAAGAAATTCATAGTCTAAGTATAGACGATTAGTAGACGATTGGCAAGTGTTTAAAGATAACTGAAAACACTGTTTTAATAGTATATAACGATGTTTCAATAGTGATATCCTTACAGGCTTTCTTTACGGTTATCTAGGTCAGGAAGTATATTTTTCTTTGTATTAGAATAAATTAATAAATTTAGAGGAGTATAGAAATGAGTTTAACAAAGAAAAAAATGGAGATTATTAATGAAATAATGACTTTGTATGTTAAGTATGTGAATGCTAATTTAGCAAATGACTTAAAGGAGGTTAATAAAGAGATAGCGAAAGGGAATTTAGAAATGGGACTTACATATGATGAATTAGCAAAAAATATTAAAGAGATTTCAGGGGAGGAATATTTTAGAGAGATAAGGATAGAGAGAATAGAGTAATTATCAGAGGGATTGCTTTAGAGTACTGCAACAGTAGCAACCTTGTCTCCGTTATTGATGTTCATAACTTTTACTCCAGAGGTCTGTCTTCCTTGAACAGGAACAGCCTTAAGATCTGCCCTTATAACTTTTGATTTCTCAGATATGACAACAATTTCTTCCTCATTTTCTGACAACAACCTTGCAGAAGCAACATCTCCTGTCTTTTTTGTTACTCTAAATGTAAAGATTCCTGTTCCACCCCTCTTCTGTGTACCATATTCCTCTAAAAGTGACATCTTTCCATAACCAAACTCTGACAATACAAGAAGTCTCTGTTTCTCACTTTCTACAATTCCCATACCTATTACACAGTCATCTTCCCTCTTGAAACTGATACCTTTAACACCCTTTGTATTTCTTCCCATTGCTCTAACATCTGTCTCTTTAAACCTGATGGATTTCCCATGCTTGGTTATTATTATTACCTCATCTTCTCCTGTTGTAGGTCTAACCCAACTTAGATTGTCTCCTTCTTCTAGATTTATAGCAGTAAGACCATTACTTCTTATCTTTGCAAATTCCTTTAATTCTGTCTTCTTAACAGTTCCGTTTTCTGTAGCCATAAGAAAGTACTTGTAAACCTTCTCCTTATTTTCCTCTTTGGAGATAACTCCCTTGGGATCTCTTGTTAAAACAGAAGTTACAATTTCATCTGGACCTAACTGTATTAAATTAACTAGAGGTAATCCCTTTGCTGTTCTTCCTAACTCAGGGATTTCAAATATTCTTAAATTGAACACCTTTCCTTTATTTGTGAAAAGCAAAAGTTCATCATGAGTGTTGCAGAGGAATGCATGTTCTATGAAGTCACCTTCTTTTGTTTCTCCTCCAGACACACCCTTCCCTCCCCTATTCTGGGATCTATATGTATTTGGTGGGACTCTCTTTATATATCCTGTGTGTGTAATTGTGACGAGTGTATCTTCAGAAGCTATCATGTCCTCCTCGGAGATTTCATCGATTTTCCCCTTTACAACCTTTGTTCTCCTCTTATCACCATATTTCTCTTTAACTTCTTCTAAGTCACTATTTACAATCTCTAGAATTCGATCTTGATTCTCAAGAATTTCGTTGTATTCCTTTATTTTTTGCTTAATTTCTTTATGTTCATTCTGTAATTTCATCCTTTCTAAAGCTGCTAATCTCCTCAATTGCATATCTAAAATTGCTTGTGCTTGAACTTCAGTAAAGTCAAATTGGTCCATAAGGTTGGTTTTAGCAGTATCCTGAGATTTAGATTTTCTAATCGTTGCAATAACCTCATCTAACATATCTAAAGCCTTAAGCAAGCCTTCTAAAATATGGCCTCGATATCTTGCTTCTGCAAGGTCAAACTCATACCTTCTTATTGTGACGACCAATCTAAATGAAAGGAATAATTCTAAGAACCTCCTTAAAGGTAATGTCTTTGGTTCCTGTTCTACAAGTGCAATCATGTTCGCATTAAAGACCTTCTGCATCTCTGTATACTTGTAGAGTTTGTTTAATACTGCTTTTGGTTGTGCATCCTTTTTAAGAATTATCACTAACCTCATGCCCTCCCTACTAGATTCGTCTCTAATGTCTGCGATACCCTTTATTTTTTTATCTTTAACAAGGTCTGCAATTTTTTCTGTCATGTGAGCCTTGTTAACTTGGTAAGGAATCTCTGTAACAACTATATGATATCTTCCCTTTTTCCCTTCGACTATAGAGGCTTTGGCCCTTTGTAATATTCTTCCTCTGCCTGTGGCATAGGCGTTTAATATCTCTTTCTGGTCATAAATTGTGCTTCCTGTGGGAAAGTCTGGACCTGGAATTATCTCTATTAGCTCGGAGGGAGTTATGTCAGATTTAAATTCTGGGTAGAGAACTTCTTCATTCTTTTTCAACTCTGCTCTAAGTTCTTCGATCTTGTGTTGAAGATTAAGGTCATCTTTCCCGATGTAATTTTCTAAGTAATCTGTTGGTTTGGAATTTAGAGTCTCTGGAATCTCTTCCTTCGCTTCCTTCTTCTTTCTTAGGTTGTTGTATACCGCTTTCCCTTCCCACTTATTGCCTTGTGTTATCATTTTCTGTAGGGCCTCTATTAACTCTCTTAAGTTGTGAGGAGGAATTTTTGTTGCCATACCGACAGCTATACCATCACTACCGTTTGCCAAAACATTTGGGAATAATGCGGGTAAAACTGTAGGTTCTAATCTAGTTCCGTCGTAATTTGGTACATATGTGACTGTTCCTTTATTTAGGTCATCTAACAAGGCAGGAGTAATCTTTGCCATTCTGGCCTCGGTATATCTCATTGCGGCTGGTGAGTCACCATCTATGGAACCGAAGTTTCCCTGTCCATCTACAAGAGGATATCTGGTGGAGAAATCTTGTGCCATTTTCACCAATGTCGGATAAACGACAGATTCTCCGTGAGGATGGTAGTTACCTGATGTATCTCCAGCTATTTTTGCTGACTTTCTGTAATGTGCATTAGGATGAAGATTTAGGTCATTCATTGCGACCAAGATTCTTCTCTGTGAAGGTTTAAGACCGTCTTTTACCTCAGGGAGTGCTCTTGAAACAATAACGGACATAGAGTAGTCAAGATAATTGGACTTCATTTCGTCAACGATAGATCTAGCTACTGTGGTCCCAGGCTTAAAGGTTAAGTCTAAATCGTTATTCTCTCGTGTTTTTATGTTTTTTTCTTCACTCATTTTTTAAACGTCTAAGTTAGCACTAGCCGCATATGTTTGTATAAATCTTCTCCTTGGTGGAACTTCTGTCCCCATGAGCATTTCAAATGTTTTTTCTGCCTCTTCTGCATCTTGGATTTCGACTCTCTTGAGTACTCTTGTTTCAGGATTCATAGTTGTCTCCCATAACTGGTCAGGGTTCATTTCTCCTAGCCCCTTAAATCTATTTTCTACGGGTACCTTTCCTTCTATTTTTGCTTTCTTAACGAAGGCATCTTTCTCTGCGTCACTTATGAAGTAGTATTTCTTTTTTCCTATTTCTACCTTATGTAGAGGAGGTTGTGCTACATATACATAGCCTTCTTTTATGAGGGGTTTGAAGAATCTAAATAGCAATGTAAGAACTAGAGTTGTAATGTGAAGTCCATCTACATCAGCGTCACTCATTATTATGATTTTATGATATCTAAGCTTTGAGATATCTAAGGTTTCTCCAATACCTACTCCTAGTGCGGTTGTTATGTCATTGAATTCGTTGTTAGAAAGAACTCTGTCTACTCTATATTTTTGGGTATTCATGATTTTACCTCTTAATGGAAGTATTGCTTGAGTGTGTCTATCTCTTCCTTGTTTTGCACTGTTATGTACAAACACTCCACTATGTAGAGCAAAATTATGTGTGTGAGGTACTTCTAGGTCGAACACATCAATCTTTTTCTTTAGGTATTCGATTGAAACTATTTTGTGATTGTAGTTTTTTACAGCATCCTCTAATCTGGCAGTATCACCGTTAAAAAATCTGTCACATATAGTTGACATTTTTATTAGAGTTTTGTCGTTTAATTCCATTCTTACTTTGTCATATATTTCTTCGGATATTTCTCCAAAATGATCATAAATAGACTTCATAACCTTAAGTCCTCTGTCCAGATATGTTCTGTTATATGCCTTTTTTCTTTTTATTCTAAAATCAGGAGTTCTTCTTAGTATTCCTAATATGGTCTTGGGATTAGTTAGAGACTCTGAGGATAGTAAGTGTGTGAATACCCATCTAGAAGTAGAAGGGTTTAATACCATTTCATACCCTTTAATTGTAATCCTTCCTTTTTTCTCTGAAAGCTTCCTATAAAGAGGCATTAAAGAATCTTCTGGAGTAAGATCCCTTGCCTGCTTGTAAGAACCGTCTCTTAACATGAACTTATGATCTGGAGTACAAATAATTTCTTCTTGATTGTCTAAAGTAACCTTAACTACTCTTGTGTTTTGTTTAGTTCTTCGTACATTCCTTATCTCAGAGACAGCGATTCTTCCATCCTTAGAGATTGTATAGCAGTAGTTAGTTTTACCTTGCTTCTGCTCTTTTATTAATTCCAGAAAGCTGACGGATCTTCCATCTGCTAATGCAACCTTAGTATCGCCAGAAAAGCAGCCGCCTGCAGAGTCGCCCTCTACTATGAATAACTCACTAACCGCAGGGTCATTACTAGTACAATCTGCCAACTTTCCTGGTAATGTTGTAGATTCTAGTGCACTCTTTCTAATTACAGCATCTCTTGCTGCTTTTGCTGCTGCTTTCGCTTTGTTTGCTAGAACAGCTTTGCCAACAATATCTTTCGCTTCTTTGGGGTTTTCTTCTAAGTATGTTGTGATTTCATCCCTTACAACCCTAGCTACAATACTCTTAACCTCAGGATTATTAAGCTTTATCTTTGTCTGACCTTCGAATTGAGGGTCTGCAACCTTAACAGATATGACTGCGGTTAGACCTTCTCTAACATCATCTCCACTTAAATTGCCATCGACCCCCTTCAGGTATTCTTCCTTTTGGGCGTAGTTATTAAAAGCACTAGTTACTGCAGTTCTAAAACCAGCTAGATGAGTCCCTCCTTCTGGATTCACTATGTTATTGGTATAGCATCTAACATCCTCTTCCATCCCATCTGTGTATTGCATTGCTACCT
>DCVX01000031.1 GCA_002328805.1 Candidatus Dojkabacteria bacterium UBA2177 | reverse complement strand
ATGTAATATTAATCAAGGAATTATACCATTATGTTAAATGGAATCAGCTTAGGAATTATGACCATCATTATCCTCCTTCTTGGGGGATTCGTTCTAACCTTACTTATAAATGCCTTCTTAATTCCTTTGTTCAAAACCCCTAAAGAAGTTCTCGCAGAAATTATTGAAATAATGGATCTTAAAAAAGAAGACCATCTTGTAGATTTAGGAAGTGGAGATGGTAGGCTACTTTTAAAGGCACATGGTAACAGTGGTTGCAAGTGCACGGGATACGAAATATCTCCAGTAATGCTAATAATTGCTAGAACAAAAAAGGCATTACAATTTCCATTGAGTAAGGATTTCTTTTTTGAACCGGAAGATATTTTTAAAGTAGATTTAGAAAAATTTACAAAAGTGTATTGTTATTTAGATAGAAAGAGTCTAGAGATATTAAAACCAAAGCTTAAGGAATTTGTAAAAAGTGGGGGAGATGTTTATTCCTACAAACATAGTGTAAAGGGAATCGGCAGAGAAGAAAAAATCCTCCTTAAAAATGGTATTCCTCTTTACATATACAAAGGTAAATAAATCCCTAAGAGAAAGATGAGATTTGGGTTGGATAAAATTCCCATTAGTGACAAGCTTATTCCTCTTCAATCTGCCTCAGTTTGTCCTTTTGAACAACTCTATAAACAACCGTCAAGATTCTTACCAAAGCATCAAAGGTTATGTTGGGATGCTTAGTGTAATCATAAAGCATCTTACTAGCCTTCCTATATTTAGGAATTACTTCAAACAAGACCTCGTTATTTTGAATATCCTTAAAAGTTATAAACTCCCTGAAGGAATAGTGGTTTATTCCAATTTCATACACTCCAGCACCTCTAGACAGATACACGTCAAAGATATCGCCATCAATCTCAGGGTTAGAAATTACTACAGTGTCTTCTTTATGGAATTTGCAAGTTTCATCTACTAGCTCCTCAACATGTTCCTCTATCTGAAGTAGCCTTATGTTTCTATCATAGTCACATAACCTGTCACTTTTTCTTGAAATCACCTCTTCGAAACTTATACTCTCTATAGACATGATTATGTATCATTAAACTCTAGTTGCTTCTTGCCACTCATCTATCATTCTTGGATATGATTTTCCAGGCCCATACTCTACATTCTTAACCACAGTGAGAGGTTTCTTACAACCAAATCCCAGACCCAAGAAAAAGAATGTCTTGTTTGTTGTAGTGTAAAACGTATGAACACTACCAGCCATCTTCATAGCCTTTCTGTACTCTAAAACCTTCTCTAACTTACTTACATCCTTTGGACCATCCATATATGGCCAATAAACCTTCAAACCATTTTTCTCCAAGCGATCTACATAATTTTGGATTCTAGAAATTTCTTGCTGAGAAGTTTTTTCATCGACATCTGCTATAAGAAAAACCATCTCCTCATCAACAACTTCTTCCTGTTCTACTTCTGCAGGCAGACCTCTCTCTTCCCACTCCCTAAGCAAGTCTGCAAACCATCCCTCCTCTGAAATATATTCCGCAACAAAAACCTCCTTACCATTCGCAAGTGTAGCACCGATGTCAAAGTGACTTCCTTGTGAGGTCTCATCATAAAATATAACTATAATGGGAGCATCTGGATCAGCTATAGCTGCCTCATTCTGTGTACATATCTGCAAACCCGTATTGGTCTGAATAGTGTCTCTATGAGGGAGATGTACCATAACAGGCTCCTCACGAGTCTCTAAATAATTAACAAAATCCTCAAACTTCTCAACAACCTCAGGAGTAGCATTTCTAACGCTCCCTATAACAAAAGTCTTATCCTTAATCTGAGAATATCTTTCTCTGGACTCCATATTAGTTTCTATCTGTTCCATAAATTAACCCTATAAAATTATTTCGGAAATTATACCAAATTCCTTTACAAAAGAAATAACGCTATAATCAATTATGGCAAATTATGAACCTCTGGCCTCAAAATATAGACCTAAAAAATTAGAAGATTTTGTTGGGCAAGAACACCTTATAGGAGAGAATGGCCCCATTAGAAAATTCCTAGACACAGGGAAAATCCCTTCCATGATATTCTGGGGACCACCAGGAACAGGAAAAACTACACTTGCTTACATCATCTCCCTTAATCTCTTCTATGACTTCCATAAACTCTTAGCAGTAAATAGCGGTAAAGAGCAATTAAGGAAAATAATAAAGATTGCAACAGCAAACAAGCAATATGGGAAGAAAACAATTCTCTTCCTGGACGAGATACACAGATGGAACAAAGCTCAGCAAGATTCCCTCCTGCCTTATGTCGAAAAAGGACTCATAACACTAATTGGAGCAACTACAGAAAATCCTTCCTTTACAGTTAACACACCATTACTCTCCAGAACAAAGGTCTTTGTTTTTAAACAACAGAGTGAGGAAGATATCCTGAAGCTATTGAAAAAGATTGCAAAAGAAGAATTTCCTGACTTAACGGTTGGTAAAAAGGAATTAGAAGCAATGGCAAACCTTTCTAATGGAGATATAAGATCAGGATTAAATATCTTAGAAATGGCAAGCACCATAGCTATCTCACAAAAAGAAGAGAACAAAAAAGCCAAGATAACAATGGCGATATTGGAAGATACGATACAGAAACCAATATATTACGACAAAAATGGTGAGGAACATTACAACATAATATCTGCTATACATAAATCCATGAGATCCTCCAACCCAGATGCGGCTGCTTATTGGGTCGGAAGAATGTTAAGTGCAGGAGAAGACCCCCTTTATGTTGCAAGAAGATTATTAAGGTTTGCAAGTGAAGATATTGGGAATGCAGACCCCGATGCTTTAATACTAGCAAATAATGTTTATGAATCCTGTCAAAAAATTGGTATGCCAGAATGTGAAGTTTTCCTCATACAACTCGCAATATATCTAGCAAAAGCACCAAAAGATAATACAGCTTACAAAGTAGAAAATCTCGTAAAACAAGATATTGAGAAATATGGAAACCTTCCTGTCCCCATGCACTTAAGAAATGCTCCTACAAAACTAATGAAGGATCTTGGATATGGAAAAGGCTATGAATATGACCACGATTTAGAATCTAAAAAATCTAACCAGCAGTGTATGCCAGATAAATTAAGGAATCGGAAATATTTAAAAAGTGATTAAAAATTCCATAGAAATCCCTATGAAGTGGAAAACTTAACATAATATATATATAATATTCTGCATGGAAATTAAAAAAGACAAAGAAATAATAGAAAGAATCCTAAAAAAAGGAGTTGAACAAATACTGCCAACAGAAGATGCTCTAAGGAACTTATTGGAGTCAGGAAAGAGGCTCAATATATACCAAGGATTTGATCCAACTGCAGACACCTTACACATAGGTCATACAGTAGGTATGAGGAAACTAGAAGACTTTAGGAAACTTGGACACCATGTCATATTCCTTGTGGGAGACTTTACTGCCAGAATAGGGGACCCTTCCGACAAAACTGCAACAAGGCAGATGTTGACTAAGGAAGAAGTGGAGCAAAATATGCAAGGATATGTCGAACAAGCCTCTAAGATTATAGATATAAATAACAAAGAGAATCCTGTAGAGGTTTTATACAACAGCGAATGGCTAGAAAAACTCAACTTCTCAGACATAATCAAACTTGCCTCTAAGTTTACAGTTCAGCAAATGCTAAAAAGAGAGATGTTCCAAAAAAGATTAGAAAAAAACAAACCTATCCATCTAAACGAATTCCTTTACCCAGTCATGCAAGGATACGACTGCGTAATGATGAATATAGATGTTGAAATAGGAGGAAATGACCAACTATTTAATATGCTTGCTGGAAGAGACTTAATAATGTCAGAACTAGGCAAAGAAAAAATAGTCCTTACTACAAAACTTCTAGAAACCGCTGACGGAATAAAGATGGGCAAAACTGAAGGGAATATGATAAAAATGAATGACAAACCAGAAGATATATATGGGAAAGTAATGGCATTCAATGATGACATGATTCTTGATGCTCTTGAAA
>DCVX01000015.1:16772-18489 GCA_002328805.1 Candidatus Dojkabacteria bacterium UBA2177 | reverse complement strand
GATATGTACTACCACAACACATATGGACCTGCCTCACACATTGCATATAAAGCAAGTAAATCCAGATACGCAAAACCAACAAACAAGTATGATTGGGTAGAAGAAATCCACAAAAATTTTAAGAAGAGCAAAAAAGAGAAAGAACATAAAATTAATTGCCCAATTAAATGCTCCATCTACAAGGACGAGGTTTTCCCATTCACTCCAAAAGGCATGATACTTGATCTAAACAAAGGAGACACAGCCCTAGACTTTGCATTCAAATTACACACGGAGATAGGAAATAGTGCAACGGGGGTTCTAATAAATGGCAAAGCAGCAAAACTTTCTACAAAATTAAAAACTGGAGATGTGGTAGAAATAAAAAGAGACAAGAGTAAAAAATACCAGAAGATAGAGGCACTACGAGATGCTAACTCAGAGTCTACAAAATTCAGAATTAGAAACCAACTTTCAAAATATAAAAGAAAAGGCTAAAATAGAAATATGAAGAAAAAGACTAAAAAGAGATTAAAAGCAGCTATAAATATAGGAATAGCAATAGTCCTTGTTGGGGGTATCATTGCACCAATCCTCCTTAGCTTATTAGCAATATAGCAGAATTCCGCAATCACAAATTTAAAAAATTAGCTCAATCATACAGACATATGAGTCTCTCCAAGAAAAGTCCAATAACAGAAATAAAAGGAATTGGAGAAAAACAGGCGGAAAAATTTTCCAAATTAAATATAGAAACCGTTCAAGATCTTCTTTTTCATATCCCTTTTAGATACCAAGATACATCCTCCGTTATCAGTATTCAAGAATTCAAAGAGAGAGAAGAGGGGACATTTCTTGCAGAGATAGAGAAAGTCACAACAGTATATTTTAAGAAAAAAATTACAACCATAAAAGTAAAGGACGAGACTGGTACTTTAAACCTGACATATTTTAATCAAGCATACTTACAAAAGACTCTAAAAGAAGGAGATATCTACCTTTTCAGTGCCAAAATAACAAGGAAAGGAAAACAAAAAAGTATATACAATCCCAAATTTGAGAAGTTTAAAGAAGACCCACAGAATCAAACGCACCTCGGGAAATTAGTTGGTATCTATCCAGAAACAAAAGGTTTGAGCTCTAGGATTATCAGGTCCAAAATAAAAAGCTTGGAGAAGGAAACAAATGGTTTTGATAATTTAATCAAAGATCCTCTTACCAAAGAATCCTTAGCTAAATTTAATCTACTACCTCTTGGGAATGCTATAAAAAAAATACATTTCCCAAAGAATCAGTTGGACATTGATGAAGCTAAAAAAAGACTCGCTTTTGACGAAATGCTTAGGATTGGATTCAAGATAGAAGCACAAAAACTCAAACAAGAAAAAGAAAGAAGCGAACCAATGGGAATTAATTCTTCAGTATTGAATGACTTCATAAAATCGCTTCCTTTTGAATTAACTGATGATCAAAACACCGCGATAGAAGAAATTCTTCAGGATACAAACAAGAAAAAACCAATGAACCGCCTACTAAATGGAGATGTAGGAAGTGGGAAAACAGTAGTAGCAGCAGTAGCAATATTAAATACAATTAAAAATGGCTTCTCTAGTATCCTGATTGCACCAACAACCGTCCTTGCAAAGCAACACTACGAAACATTCAATAAAATTTTTAATGGTTTTGATATAGATATCGAACTTTGTATTTCTACAAAAAAAACAATTAAAAAAGCAGA
>DCVX01000015.1:0-16724 GCA_002328805.1 Candidatus Dojkabacteria bacterium UBA2177 | reverse complement strand
CTAACAATGACAGCAACTCCAATACCAAGAAGCCTTACAGAGATATTCTTTGGAGGATTAGATGTCTCTGAAATTAGACAGAAACCAAAATACCAAAAAGAGATAAAAACATATTTTACTCCATACAGAAAAAGGGAGGATTGTTTTCTCTGGATAAAAAATAAAATACAAAAAAGTAAAAAGAATGGTGTTTACGAAGACCAAGCTTTCGTAATATACCCACTAATAGAAGAATCAGAGAAGCTTAGTGCAAAGGCTGTTTTAGTGGAAGTAGAATATCTAAAGAAACTATTTAAGGGTTTAAATGTAGATTTCTTACATGGGAGATTGAAAGAGAAAGAAAAGGAGAAACTGCTAAAAAATTTCAGAAAGAAAGAGATACAGGTATTGGTATCTACCACCGTAATAGAAGTTGGAATAGATATCCCTGATGCAACAATAATGGTTATTGAAGATGCAGAAAGATTTGGGCTTGCACAACTACATCAATTAAGAGGAAGGGTTGGGAGAGGAGAGAAAGAGTCTTACTGTTTTGTTATACCGAATTCCAATGTAGAAAAAGATTCTCCAGCACAAAAACGACTCATTTATTTTGCAGAACATAGCAGTGGCTTCGAGGTTGCAGAGTATGACTTAGAGAGTAGGGGACCAGGGGAAGTTTATGGTCTAAGACAATCTGGTGTTCCTAACTTCAAAGTAGCCTCTATACATGATATTAAGCTACTTAATAAGGCTAGGAAACTTGCAAAAAAATATCTTAAAGAAGATAATAACCCAGAAAAAATCTTAGAGAACATATTTAGATGAAGGTACACATAGTTTTAGACAACATAAGATCCGTATTCAATGTAGGGAGCATATTCAGATCCGCAGATGGAGCAGGATATGTAGAAAAGATATATCTCTGTGGGATAACCACAGATATAGATAATCCGAAACTAGAGAAAACTGCTTTGGGAGCGACAGAGATGGTTCCATCAGAACACTATGACACAACTGAAGACGCTCTTGAAGAGATTAGAGCTATGAATATACCAATATATTCGGTTGAATTAACAGAGGATGCAAAGAACTTTCAGGAAGTAGATTATCCGAATGAATTGGCCTTGGTATTTGGCCACGAGAAAAATGGTATAGACAAAAAAATTCTTGACGAATTCTCTGATGAAAAAATAATGGTTCCAATGAGAGGGATGAAAGAATCTTTAAATGTAGCAAATTGTGCTACTGCTGTGCTTTATGAAATAACTAGAAACAGTTAGGGTTCATCATTACAAAAACTTTATCTCTCTTTTTGCTACAATATATCGTTATGGACTTAGGAAAGAAAATTACTATTTTAATATTGCTTGTCACTATTGGAATTAGTGTCAAAATGATCCAAGACCAAAGCAGTAGCATTCTAGATTCTCCTGAGATTGCTGGAGAGAATAGTAGTTGGCTTTACAGAAAGGGAATAAAGATAGAGAATGAAAAAGAGAGACTAACTTTCACGGAGGGTGTGGAGATAACCATAAACACCAAAGAACTTATTGATCTAGGTAAACTGCAACCAACCTGTAATGATATAAGATTTCTAGATGATGACAATGAAACTTCACTTGAGTTTGAAATACTGGGACAACCCAATACAAAAGATGGTTGTAACAGCGAAAATACTAAAGTCTCGGTTAAAATTAATTCCATTCCAGCAGAAGGAAAGACCATCTATTTCCTTTATGGAAATAGGACAGCTCCAAAGTTATAATCTTCTTCTCTACATATATCTTTTCCAGCACTAAAGGCTGTTGACAACTTGGTGAAATTATTACAAAATGAACCAGTTATATATTTAAACTGACCCTTGCTAAATATGTTTCTTAGAATTTTGTCTGTTTTCATTCTTTCTTTTTCTATTTTCTCTACAAGTCTTTTAACCCTCGGACATCTTCCTAAAGAAGGCATTGTGTATGCCCAGGAGGAAGAGGAAACTGAGAAGGTTGCAGAAGAAGAAGCAAAACCTTCCGTAGTATTACTTAGTGTAATGATTAATAATGAGTCCGCCGAACTAATAGATGGTGATATGGTCTTAGTCAAAGCGGATGATGCAGTTAGACTAGCAGGTTCGGCCGAACCAAATAGTGATGTTTATATATATTTTGCAGATAAAGAATTAACTACCACAGCAAGGGAAGATGGATACTGGTTTGTGTTGTTTAGTATAACGAATATGGAGGAAGGGCAATATACAGTAAGAGCAGGGGAGGGAGAACTAGAGGAGTCGGAAAAAGTATTAACTCTAGTCTTGGGGGATAGTGATTCTTTGGTAGATCCATTGGAAGAGAGGAATGACATAATAAAGATTGTTACAGAAACTAAAATTTCCTACATAGTTCCTATTATTCTAGTTCCTCTTTCTTTTGTTTTGGGTTGGATATTAGGAAATCTTTTTAAGAAAAAATCCAAAAAACAGAAAGATACTAAGAAAACTAAATAGCTATAAAAAAATGAGGATATTTGATCAATTACATAAAAAGAGTTTTACAAGAATTTTTATAGGAATTCTCCTAATTTCTTCACTTATATTTGCCCTAGCAACGTTGTCTAAGCCACAACCTACACAGGCTATCAACTGTACTACACACTGGTGCTGTGGGAGTGTGGGTTGTGATGGGTGTTGTGGTTGTGTGTGGGAGCCTTTCTCTGGGGGTTTTACCTGTACAAAATGTGATGGTGGTGCAACCACAATGTACTGTTGTCGTGGACTTTGTGGAAGCTGTGATCTTCCTGGATGTCCACTAGGATATCAAGATTCAACAAATACTGGCTGTGCTACTACAACAACATCTTGTACCAGAAAATACTGTGATGGCTCTTCCTGTGGAAGTAGTGAAAGAACATGCTGGTTATATAAATACACAGTCTCATATAATGCCAATGGTGGTTCTTGTACACCAACAAGTAGAGTCGTATGCAGAGGGAGTGCTGCAGCTGCACCTTCCTGCTCTAGAACAAACTACCACCTTACAGGCTACACCAAGACAGCAGGAACTTGTACACTAACCCCTTCTACAGGATACTGTAGCAATGTTACTTCTGATGTCACTATACAAGCAAACTGGGCAATAAACACAAATACTGTTACATATAATGCAAATGGAGGATCTTGTACTCCCACTAGCAGGGTCGTAAACTATGGGAGTTCAGCGGCAGGGCCTTCATGCTCAAGGGTTGATTACAATCTTACAGGGTTCTCAATAACAAGTGGTGCTTGTGCTGGGACTTTCACTTCATCTACGGGAGCATGCAGTAGTGTTACACAGGCTATGACCATACAAGCGAATTGGATTCTTGCAAACTCTGCGCCCACAGCTCCTACTGGACTCCTTATAGAAGACACCTCTAGTCCAGCTGTAGTCGCAGACACAACCCCATATTTCTCTGCAATATTCAACGACCCTGACACTGGAGATTACTCTGAACAATACCAAATACAAGTAAACACAAACAACACTTTCTCTGGGACAACCATGTGGGACAGTGGACTTACTTCCATGCCACAAACAGGACAGGGACAAAGGACTTCCAATATTAACTATGGGGGATCTACTTTGAGCCTAGATGGTTCTACTTACTATTGGAGAATAAGAATGTCGGACGCAGCATTATTAGTGAGTCCTTATTCTGCTGTTGCTCAATTCACTATGAACCGAGCACCTTCCACACCTACCTCCCTTGAGACAGAAGGTGCAACAAACCCAACTTGTGTCTCAGACGCTACCCCAGAATTTACTGCAATATATAATGACCCAGATGGACATCCTGCTTCTCAATACCAAATACAAGTAAATACCAATTCTTCATTCACAGGAACAACAATGTGGGACAGTGGACTTACAGGAGGTATATCTACAGCTAGTGGATCAAGAACTGACCCAATATCTTATGCAGGAACTACACTCACCTTCAATGGAACTACATATTACTGGAGAATTAGATTCGCAGACGCATATGGAACAGTCAGCCCTTGGTCTGCTACTGCCAACTTTAAAATGAATATCCCACCAACGACTCCGACACAACCCCTTACAGAGAGCCTTGTTAATCCAATAGATATAGGTATTTTAGATCCGACTTTCAGTGCTATATTTAACGACCCAGACACCTGTCCCACCACAGAATACTCAGAACATTATGAAATAGAAGTTAATACAAACTCTAGCTTTACTGGCAGTGTAATGTGGGACACAGGAAAAGCTCCAATGGCAAGAACAAACAAAGGCTCTAGATCCCCAGAGATTACTTATGATGGTACTGCACTCTCCCTAAATGGAGCAACATATTATTGGAGGATACGATTCTGGGATAGCGTAGAATCCGTAAGCCCTTGGTCTACCACCTCAAGTTTTACCATGGAAACAAACCAAGCACCGACAGCACCAACTGGACTGTTAGTAAATGGTATCACAAATAACCCAAGAGTTAATGATCCAAACCCGAAATTCTCTGCAATATTTAATGATCCAAACCAATATGACTTCTCTAATTACTATGAAATTGAAGTCAACACAAACGAAACATTCACTGGTACTGTAATGTGGGACTCTGGACAACAATTCATGAGCACAACAACACAAGGGGCTAGGAGTCCCAATATAACCTACAATGGATTAACTTTGAGTCTTGAGGGTGTAACATACTACTGGAGAATTAGATTCTGGGACGCAGCAAATGCTGTAAGCCCTTGGGCAACAGGAACTTTCACAACAGCAGGCTCATATGCAACGTTCCAAGATATACAATTTGGAGGATTAATCTTTGAAATGCCATAATTTCAAAACTTCTTAAGTTAAAAAATCCTTATAAATAGGGTATAATATCCCGATGAGCTTAAAATACGACTCAGCAAAAAAACTTAGAAAAGATAGAAACAAGTGGAAAGTAAGTACTCCTGAAGAATTTGACGAAAGAGAAAAAGTCTTCCTCAGAGAAAAAATACTACATAAAGAACCCACAATTAAAACCTTTGTTAGAATTACTGCAGGAAAAGCTAAAAACTTCAAATTAGAAATACCTAAAACCACAAGACCTCTCACTGACAGAATGAAAGTTCAAATCTTTGACATCCTCCAAAAAGACATCTACAAGAAAAAAGTCTTAGATCTCTATGCTGGAAGTGGTTCCTTTGGCTTAGAAGCACTTTCAAGAGGAGCGAAGCATGCAACTTTTGTTGAAGCCTCTAAAAACGCCATATACATATTAAAGAAAAACATTACAAGCACAGGCTTTTTACTAGATTCCGAGGTCATTAAATCCAAAGTAGAGGAATACCTTTACAAAAAGAACAACGAAGAGATTATTGAGACCTTTGACATAATATTCCTAGATCCTCCATACAAGTTATATAACACAAAGAAAACTTATAAGATGGAGGAGATCATAAATATGGCATCCAATCTCCTTCCGGGAGTACAGGACAGTAGCAAGAAATTTAAGGGAGCCCTAATACTAAAACATCCTAAGAAATACCCCCTTGAGAAACTTTCTCTAGACAACATAATACTTTTAGACTCCTATAACTTCGGCTTAAACACAATATCATTCTACATAATAAAATAATTGCAAAATAGAAATTAAAAATATAGAATAGGAACAATGTATAAACAATTCGGTAAAACAAAAGAAAAACTGTGTAAAATTGTTTTTTCAACAACTCTCTTCTAATGCTATTGTTTTTCCCCAATATTAAGTTAAGTAAATATTTTTATTATGGATTCTGAACAAAATTTAAAATTAGAGAAAATGAGACACTCTGCCTCACATGTCCTTGCTCAGGCAGTACTAAAACTCTATCCTGACACCAAGTTAGGTATAGGACCTGCTATTGAAAATGGCTTTTACTATGACTTTGAATTCACAGAACCCCTTGAGGAAGAGGATCTTAAAAAGATAGAGAAGGAAATGAAGAAAATAATAAAGCAAGATCTTCCACTCAAACAGATTATGATGAGCAAAGACGAAGCTGAAAAATATCTTAAAAAAACCGACCAAGTGTATAAATTGGAACTTTTAGAGGAGTTAGAAAGTGAAAAATTTAGTTTCTATATTACAGGAGACAACGACTTTGCAGACCTCTGCAGAGGTCCCCATGTTGATTCTACCAAAGAGATTGGGGCAGTAAAACTCACAAAGACTGCTGGAGCCTACTGGAGAGGAGATGAAAAGAACAAAATGTTAACTAGAATATATGGAACTGCATTTGAGACCAAAGAAGAACTACAGGAGTATCTAGACAACCAAAGAGAATTGGAAAAAAGAAATCACAGGAAATTAGGTAAGCAGTTACAATTATTTGCCATTATTAATGAAATAGGGCAAGGATTACCTGTCTGGCTTCCAAGAGGCTACATGATAAGAACTATCTTAGAAGACTATATGCTAGAACTTGAAAGAAGTGCAGGATATGAACATATCCTAACTCCACACATAAACAAAAAAGAGTTATTTGAAACCTCCGGTCACTTAGATTTCTATAAAGATTCTATGTATGCCCCTATAGAAATAGAAGATGAAACTTACTACCTAAAACCTATGAACTGTCCAGCAGCTATGATGGTTTATAAGCTGACTCCTAAAAGTTACAGAGAATTACCATATAAACTAGGAGAGTTAGGAACTGTGTATAGATATGAGAAATCAGGAGAATTACATGGATTCCAAAGAGTTAGAGGATTTACCCAAAATGATGCCCATTTATTCTGTACACCAGAACAACTGGAGATGGTAATAAATGAGACCTTTGACCTTCTTGAAATTTTCTATAAAGATGTTGGATTTGATAACTATAAATTTAGACTTTCACTTTCTGACAAAGAAACAAATCCTGATAAATATGCTGGAGATCCAGAGAAGTGGAAATTAGCAGAAGATACTTTAAGAAAAGTTTTAATAGACAGAAAAGCTGTCTTTGAAGAAGTCCCTGGAGATGCTGCTTTTTACGGACCCAAAATAGATGTTCAGGCAATAAATGTTTTTGGGAAAGAAGACTCTGTATCTACAATACAATTAGATTTCAACCTCCCAGAAAAATTTGAGATTACCTATATTGACTCAGATGGAGAGGAAAAACAACCATTTGTAATTCACAGAGCACTCATTGGTTCTTTTGAAAGATTCTTTGCTTTCTTAATAGAACACCACGGTGGAGATTTCCCACTATGGTTGACACCTGAACAAGTTTATATAATACCAATATCAGAAAAGCATACAGAATATGCGAAGGAGGTATTCGAACAATTAAAAGAAGCTAAACTTAGAGTCAAGCTAGATGACAGAAGTAAGAGTATGCAATCTAGAATTAGAGATGCCGAGAAAATGAAGATTCCTTACATTGTAGTAGTAGGGGACAAGGAAATAGAAACTGAAACTGTATCTATTAGAGCTAGAAATAATAGGGAGCAGGGTTTAATGAAAACCCAAGAGTTCATAGACAATCTAAAAGAAGAAATCAGAAATAAAGAGTCTTTTTCTAACCAAAATGGTAATAGGGAAAATAAATAATTTTAATAAATTTAATTAATAAATGACATTTAAAAAATCTAAAGGTCCAAGAGTAAACCAAGAAATAAGAGAACCAGAGGTACAATTAATAGATCATGAGGGAGAAAACCTAGGAGTAGTTAAAACAGAGGAGGCAATCAAGCTTGCTGAAGATAAGCAACTTGACCTAGTCGAAGTAGGACCTACAGCAAAACCACCAGTATGTAAGATAATGGACTTTTCGAAATACCTATACGAACAGAAAAAGAAAAGCCGTAAGAGCAAAAACAAAACTAAGGAGCAGAAAGAATTTAGGTTCTCTCCAGTTATAGATGAAGGAGATGTTGAACATCGAGTAAAAAGAGCCAAGGAATACTTGGATAAGGGTCACCCAGTAAGATTGGTTATGCAAAAAAAAGGAAGGCAATCTATGGACTTGGCTAAGGCAGTTTTTGCTGAAATATTGACTAATTTTAGCGATTATAGTAGTATCGAAGCCGAGCCTAAACGGGAAGGCAATAGGATTTCAATCACGTTCAAAGCAAATGGCTAGACAAAAAACAAATAAAACAGCAAGAAAAAGAATCAAGCTATCAAAACCAAGAGGTAATACACCTCCTAAATTGATATATAAGCAAAGTCATCAAGGACACTTGAGAACTAAGAAGTCTGCAAGAGAAAAGAGGAGGCAGAAAGATAATGCTCAGGTTGATAGCTCAATAAGGAAGAATTTAATTAGAAAAATAGTTAATATCTAGGATTAATAAAGATGAGAGTCAAAGGTGGAACAACAAGAAAAAAAAGACACAAGAAAGTCTTAGATAAGACAAAGGGATATAGATTAACAAAAGGGAAGTTATATAGAGTATCCCACGAAGCATATCTACACGCAGGACAGTATGCATATGATCACAGACAGAAGAGAGGTGCTCAGATGAGAAGAATCTGGATAACCAAGATTAATGCTGCATGTAAACAAAATGACCTGCAATACAAAGACTTCATTAAAAAGCTTAAAGATAACAAGGTAGAATTAAACAGAAAGGTTTTAGCCGATTTGGCGGTTAATAACCCTGAGGTATTTTCCTTTATAGTTAAATCTCTGTAGGGTTTTTGCTTTTTGGAAATGTTTAAGACCCTGCAAAGGGTCTTTTTGTTTAATATTTTGTAACGATATAGTATACTTTTAATTATGGAATACACGCATAAAAATCTCATCCATATAAAAACTTCTTTCACTAAAGATCTTGAGAAATTAGGATATAAAGAACTCAAAGAGAAATACTTGGGCAAAAAGGGTTTAGTAACAGAAGCTTTAAAAGAAATTACCAGTATTCCATCCAAAGAAAAACCAATATATGGGAAAGAGGTAAACACACTAAAAACTTTTGTAGAAGATAATATCTCTGAAAAGATACAAGAGAATCGTGAGTATGCTTCCAAACCTAAAATTGATCCTACAGCCCCTTTTGACATTAACGAAGATTCTCAAATATATAGTGAAATGCTTTCTCTTGAGGGAAGTAAACATGCCCTCACTAAAGAGGCCGAAAGACTCTTAAGCATATTCAGTAGCATGGGTTTTGACATTCTAGAAAGCAGACAAATAGATGATGACTACAATATGTTCCAATCCCTGAATTTCCCCAAAGGACACCCCGCGAGAGATATGTATGACACCTTTAGAACTGAAGATGGATTGGTTCTACCAGCTCATACATCTACCATGCAAAATAGGGCATTAAAGAAATTTGGACCGCCTCCAATAGCGGTAGTCCTTCCTGGACGATGCTTTAGAAATGAGGCTACAGACGCAGGGCATGAACATACATTCCACCAGATAGAAGGTGTCTATGTTGACAAGAATGTTTCTCTATCCAACATGATAGCCACAATAAAAACATATTTAGAAAGATACTTAGAAACAAACCTTAAAGTTAAAATACAACCTGCTTACTTCCCATTTACAGAACCAGACTGTGAATTTGTAATAGGCTGCCCATTCTGTAACATGTCTGGATGTTCTACATGTGGACACTCTGGATGGATAGAGATAATGGGCTGTGGAATGATACACCCTAATGTTCTCAAAGAAGCAGATATTGACCCAGAATTATACTCTGGTTTCGCTTGGGGATTTGGAGTAGATAGACTTGCCATGATAAAGCTAGGCATTGATGACATCAGATACCTTAGAGAGAGTAACCTTAACTTCTTAAGACAGTTTTAAAAATGAGATTAAGTACAAACCTTTTAAGAAAATTTGCGGATATAAAGGTAGATGACAACAAGATTGTTCAATTAATACAAGAGCATATTGGAGAGGTAGATTACAGCCACGATTTAAGAGAAGATTACAGGGATATTGTAATTGCAGAAATTGTAGAAAAACAGGATCACCCAGATGCAGATAAATTAGGTGTTTACAAAATAGTATATGGAGAAAAAGAACCTATACAAGTTGTGGCTGGAGACAAGAATCTAAAAGTTGGAGATAAGGTAGCATACCTCAAGATAGGGTCAGTTGTCCCTTACAGCATACTAACAGAAGAGGAACCATTTGTAATAAAGAAAATCAATCTCCGGGGAGTTGCATCTAATGGGATGATGGGTTCTGCGAGAGAGTTAAACTTGGGAAATAACCATGCAAGAGTAATGGTATTACCCAAAGATGCTCCAGTAGGTCAACCTTTCGCTGAATATTACGATCTTAACGACACGATTATTGAGATCGAAAACAAAGCTTTAACAAATAGAGGAGACCTCTTTGGAATTTTGGGAATATCAAGAGAACTAACAGCTATTCTTGGCCATAAATTTGTAAGCCCAGATTGGTACCTAAACTATGACAAATACCTTAAGCCAGAAGACACCTGCTTAAAACTTAGAGTCGTAAATGATGCGGAAGCTATCTGTCCCAGATATACTGCACTAGCCCTGGACAATGTCCACGTAGAAGAGTCTCCAATTTGGCTTAAATCTACTCTGATTAAATGTGGCATAAAACCTGTCAACAACATTGTCGATATTACTAATTACATCTCTGTCTTAATAGGACAACCTCTACATGCTTTTGATTACGACAAGCTAATAAAAACCGACCCAAATGCCAAAGATACTGCAAATATAATTGTCAGGATGGCACAACCAGAAGAAACAATCCTAGGCCTAGATGACAAACTTTATGCACTAGATGAAGAGACAATGGTTATTGCAGATAGCACACATCCAATTGCAATTGCAGGAGTTATTGGTGGAAAGGAAACAGAGGTAGACAAGAACACAAAGAGAATAATTTTGGAATCAGCAAACTTTAATAAAACGAGTATTAGAAAAACAAGCATGCGCTTGGGAATATTTACAGAAGCCGCAACTAGGTTTATGAGAAATCTAGATCCAAAACAGTGTTTACCTGGATTATTAAAGGCTGTAGAGATTTTTAAAGACGAGAACTGGGCTACAATAGCCTCTGAAATTATAGATATCTATCATGAAGAAAAAGACGAAGTAACAATAACAATCTTCCCAGAGAAAGTTAATACAATACTAGGGACAGAACTTACAATAAATGAAATTTCAACAATACTTGAGAACCTAGAATATAGCGTTGAGATTAGAAATAAGAAAAAAGAAACCTGGATACAAGCAACAGCACCTAGTTGGAGGAAAGATATTGAAATAGCAGAAGATATTTATGAAGATATTGGAAGAATCTTTGGTTTTAATAATATCCCTATAAAACTTCCCGAAAAGGAGATTAAACCACCACATAAAAACTCTATCGTAGAGATTAAAAAGTCTATTAGAGAAGTTCTTTCAAATAGTGGTGCAAATGAATCTGTAAACTATAGTTTTGTAGGAATAGATTCTTTCAAAAATTGCAATTTAGACAATAATCTCGCTTATAAAATACAAAATCCCCTATCACCAGAGCTTTCGCTAATGAGGACAACACTACTGCAATCTCTTTTCCAAAAGGGGAAAGAGAATTTGGAAAGGGGAGAAGAGGCTTTTGTGTTATACGAAATGAATATCTCTCATTTAAATAATTATGTTGAAGAGAACAAACTTCCAACTGAGAATTGGTATTTAAGTTCTCTAATCGTCAACTCAGTGGTGGATACTAACGCATCTCCTTATTTCGTGGCAAAAAGATATTTAGAGAAGGTATTTAGAAGCCTAGGTGTTGAGAATATCCAATATGACCTCATCTCGGAGAGTGAAGAGTTGGATCTTCCTCCATATATTAAAAACATATTAAACATTTTCGAGCCGAACAGAGCAAGTATTGTATCCATAAAAGGAGTTAAACTTGGAATAGTAGGGGAAATCAAAACCTTTGTAAAAGATAGCAACAAGCTTCCAGAATATAGTGGAGCCTTTGAAATCAATATAGAAGACCTTGTAAAAATTAAACCTTCCAACAAGAAATATAGAGACATGCCAATATATCCTACATTTACAAAAGATCTCTGTTTTGAAATGCCAATAGAAACCAAACAAAAAAGTTTGGAGGATGAGATTACTCAGACATTAGAGAAGGAGAATCTCTGGTACAAGGTTGAATGCTTAGACATATATTCAGACGAAAAACTCAAAGAGAGAAAAAGGATTACTTACAGAGTAACTGCTAGCGATTTTAATAAGACACTGAATGATTCGGAAATAAAGACCTTGACTTCAAGGATCAGTAAGAAGATTGAAAAAGATTATGAGAGTGTAATATTGATTTAGTTTACAACTACCCTTATTGAATTACCTATTATTGTAGACCCCCCAGATTCTGCAGATACTTGTATATCGTATTGTCCACTCGTAACACCGTCCTTGGTCCAATTCTGACTCCAACCACCTGAGCTACTATCATCCACGAGAACCTTGGAATAACCACCTCCCACTTTCGTAATTGTAAACATTACCTTTTCTACAGTTCCTCCAGATATATTGGCTACCAAGACAACTGGGAATTGACTTGAAAGTGTAAATGTCTGCCCATTAAGAGGAGAGGTCATTGAGACAGATATCGCAGATGTAGCATCGACAACTTTAATAGTGACACTTTTTGTATCTGACTTGCCGTAGTTATCCTCTGCAAATACTGTTATTGTATGATCCCCTAAAGAAGTTCCTTCTGGAACAAAATAATTTACAACAAAACTCCCATCCGCTTTTATAGAAGCACCACTTATATTACTACCATCAAACTTAACTTCAAACTTAGAGATACTCTCTAAATATCTTACCTGTCCAGAAATCTCGAGATTTCTTCCCTTGACAATAGATTGGCCTGCTGAAGGACTTACCAAGTCGATTACGGGTTCGTTATTCGGTCCCAAAGGAAGGGGACAGATACCTGAATCAGGTTTAGAAACAATATACTTAGAAGTGTCTTTCTTAGTAAGATACTTCTCATATGCCTTTTGCTGTAAAGAATTCTCTAACTCCTTATTAATAAAGATCTTCTTTTCTGTTAATCCATACTTCACAGCAGCATCTAGATTGCTTGGAATAAGCCCATTCTCTTTACAAACCTCTACCACCTCTCTTCTGTCTACTTGAGGAGGACGACCCGTTATATATAAGGATGCCTCTTTCTCACAATCCCAATCAGCATCATCAGGACGAGTAGCTCCACTATCCTTACACACAGATGTTGTCAGGACCCCTGCGGGACGATTATATGTACCAGAAGGATAATTCTCGATAACTCGCTTCATAAATGAATTAGCTAAAGGGAGAGGTACTGTAGAGGACCAACCACCCGGCATATCTTCGTTATTATTATTTCCCGTCCAAACACCTACAACAATATTCTGGTTATACAGAAATGCCAAGAGGTCTCTTGGACCATCTGTAGTTCCAGTCTTCCCACATAGTTTATTTCCTCCTACATTATAGTACTGATTTCCATATTTATCACCAAAACCACCTAAGTCACAAATCATCCAGTTAATTAGATATGCTTCCTTCTCATCTATCACCCTTGTTCCAGAGTTTTCTTCAGCTTCAAACAGAATTTCCCCTTTAGAGTCTTCCACCTTAAGAATTGGAACAATATCTTTCCTTACTCCACTATTAGCTAATGTTGCATATGCATTTGTGAAATCCAAAAGTTTCATCTCGCCAGAACCTAAACCTAAACTCAAACCATACTCCACTTTACTAGCAAGACCAGGGACCCCAACTTTTTCCATTGTCTGCAGGAAATTATCTATACCTACCAACTGCAAAGTATAAACAGAAGGAACATTTCTAGACTGAACTAATGCTCTTCTGGCAGTAATTAATCCTTCATATTTCTTATCCCAGTTAGTCGGCTTATAATTCCCAAAAGAAATCTCCGAGATATCCGGTGTCAGGAGCCAAGGGCCATATCCACGATTGATCGCAGTTAAATATACAAAAGGTTTAACAGCAGAACCCATCTGCCTATTACTTGTTACAATGTTAACATTACCATCAACCCTAGGATCCTCTACATTAAAGTAATCCACAGAACCAACCATTGCAAGAACTTGACCACTCTTTGGATCTAGAACAACCATAGAACCATTATTTACATTGTATCTCTTAGCTCCTTCCACACCCTTTGTAATCTCTTCCTCTGCAATAGCCTGAAGAGAAGAATCTAAAGAAGTCGTTACTTTCAACCCACCTCTTTCAACACGGTCTGCGTCAAATTTTTCCTCAAGAAGTTGTTTAACATAGAAAACAAAATGCGGGGCATTTATATCTATCTTTTTTGAGGAGTATACCAACTCTTCTTTCCTTGCTTCCTCTATCTCTTCCTCTGTAACACCTGTCAACTTTCTATGCCTATACATTTGGTTTAGAACATATTCCTGTCTTTCCTTAGCCATATCTGGGTTAGACCCAAAAAGAGGAGAGTATACACCAGGACTCTGGATTAATCCTGCTAACAAAGCACTCTCCGCTAAAGTTAATTCATCTACATCTTTGTCAAAATAAGAATTCGCGGCGGCTTGAAAACCATAATTAACACCCCCTAAAGGAATCTCATTCATATACATCTGCAAAATCTCGTCCTTCGTAAAACTCTGCTCAACCTGCATCGTAATAAGAACCTCTTTTATCTTCCTAGAGTATGTTTGAGCAAAAGCCTCATCACCTAAAACATCAAACAGAATTGTACTTTTAACTAACTGCTGTGTAATAGTACTTCCACCTCTAACAACACCACCTGCTCTCAGATTCTGCAAAAATGCTTGGGCAATACCAATATAATCAACACCTTTATGCTGGTAGAATTCGATATCTTCCGCAGCTATGACAGCCCACCTAGTATGTTCTGGAATCTTATCAAGTGGAACAAACTCACGATTCTGGTCTCCATATACGGTATAAAGCAATTCTCCATCCCTATCTAATATTTGAGTACTTTGGTCAGAAGATCTTTCAACTAATTCGTCAGGAGATGGTAAGGAATTTTGTAAATTCTTAAGATATATCCCAATCCCTATTAAGGCCGAGCAACCAAGAAAAAATACGACTCCAACAACAATATACACTGTCTTCTTCGCCTTTGGGTTTAAAGGTGTTTTCTTTCCCTTAGGCTTTGTCGACTTTAAACCTGTGTTAGACTTAGTTTTCTTCTTTGTTGTGTTCTTAGAGTTATACTTCTTAAAACTCTTAAACCTGTCAAATTTCGTTGGAGTGAAAGCCCTAGAAAAATTCTCCGATTTGGTTGAATTTGTAGAATTTCTTGTTGGTTTTCTTTTTTTAGAGTTAGTTAGTCCGACACTGTATTTCATACCTTCAAATATATCCTATTTACTCCTCTTATTCAATGTTCATTATATATCACAGAAGAAATTCGGTTGTGATATAATTTTTGAATGGGATCAAAAAATATAAATAAAAATAAAGACATCAAACAGAACACTTCTCCTTACAAAGGAACCACTGATACTTATCCAGAAGATATGTTTGCTAGAAACTACCTTTTTAACACTTGGCGTACAGTTGCTAAAAGCTTTGGTTATGAAGAATATGATACTCCCTTGGTAGAGGAAGCTTCTCTTTACAAAGCAAAATCTGGAGAAGAACTTGCTAAAAAGCAACTTTATACATTCCTAGACAAAGGAGGAAGAGAAATAGCAATTAGACCTGAGATGACACCTTCTTTAGCAAGAATTATTGCTGCAAAAAGAAAAGAGTTAAAACTTCCAATAAGATTTTTTAATATTGGAAGATTTTACCGATATGAAAAACCACAGAGAGGAAGAATGAGAGAATTCTTCCAACTTAACATTGATATCTTGGGGGTAGGGGAGAACACCTCAGAGATTGAAATTATCCAATTTATTATAGCAGTTATGCAGAAACTTAAAGCTCCCAAAGAGACCTATGAGCTCAGAATTAGTAGCCGTTACCTATTAGATTATCTTTATGATGAAATCCTGAAAATTTCTGAAGATAAAAAGCCAGCAATTACGAAAGCAATAGATATTTTCCCCAAGATAGACAGAGAGAATTTTAAAGAATATTTAGAAGACTTAAATCTAAAGGAAGACCAGATTAAACAGCTTGAAGAGTTTGTTCAATGGGATTTAGGCAACCTAGAAGCAATAAGGGATGATTCTAAGGGAGCAATGGAGTTACTCAACCTCTTTTCCATATTAGAAAAATTAGAAATAACAAATGTTAAATTCTGTCCTTACATAGTAAGAGGTTTAGATTACTACACAGGAACAGTTCTAGAAATGTTTGATGTTGGGGGAGATAAAAATCCTAGAGCCCTTTTTGGAGGAGGAAGGTATGACAATCTCTTAGAAATCTTCAGGGAGGAGAAACTTCCAGCATTTGGATTAGGTTGGGGAGATGTTACTACCTTGGATTATCTAAAAACTTATAACCTTCTACCCCCATACACTCCTAACACAAAATTGTTCATAACCTTAATGGACAAAGAATATATAGAGGAATCATTCAAAATAGCTTCCTTCTTGCGAGAAAAAGGGATTAATACTGAAGTTCAATTGGAAAAGATTAAACTCTCCAAACAACTTGACTATGCTAACAAAAAGTCCATCCCCTGGGTTCTCATAATGGGAGAGGAGGAGAGGGAAAAGAACAAAGTCCTTCTTAAGAACATGAAAACTTCTGAACAACTACTACTTCCAGTCACAGAAATACCAGAGAAGATAGACTAAAGCTCTTGTAATTTAAAGATACCTGCTTCCTGC
>DCVX01000033.1:4612-7636 GCA_002328805.1 Candidatus Dojkabacteria bacterium UBA2177 | reverse complement strand
TCACCCCAGTATCTCTGTCTTGAAAATATCCAGTCCCTAAGATGATATCTAACAACAACATCCCCTATACCTTTTTCTTTTATATATTCCCCTACTTTCGCTTTCGCTTCCTGAGTGCTAAGTCCATCTAAGAACCCCGAGTTAAAAACGATTCCTTCTCCTTCATAGACCTTGCCTACGGTATCTATCTCTTCTCTATTTCCATCTTCGCTTTCAATTACTCTTATGACTGGTAATTTAAACTTTTGAGCAAATTCGAAATCCCTTTTATCATGTGCAGGTACTCCAACCACCATTCCGGTCCCAACCGTTGTTAGAACAAAGTCTGCGATGTATATTGGCAGACTTTTGTTTGTTATGCTATTTTGACAAAATAAGCCCGTGTTAACACCGCTCTTTTCTTTTGATTGACTTATACGATCCAGCTCTGATTTCTTTCTACTTTCCTCTTGGTACTTTTCTACCTCTTTTAGTGTTTCCGGTTCCATATACTTCTTTAACTTCTCAACAACCTTATGCTCTGGTGCAATTACAACGAAAGTTGAACCAAATTGCGTATCTGGCCTTGTTGTAGAAACAAGTACCTTTTCATCTGTTCCTTCTATCTTGTACTCTATGTCATACCAAGTTTTCTTGCCTATCCACTCCCTTTGTCTTGTCTTTACACTCTCCCAGTAGTCTGTTAAGTCAAGATCTTTGTCTAGTTTATCTGCATATTCCGTTATTTTAAGCATCCATTGGTTAATATTCCTTTTTTCTACTAATGTCCCACATCTTTCATGCCTACCATCTACTACCTCTTCGTTTGCACAACCCACTTTACATTTCGGACACCAGTTAATTGGCTTCTCTTCTTTGTATGCCAAGCCTTTCTCTAAAAGCTTAAGGAATATCCATTGGGTCCATTTGTAATATTGAGGATCTGAGGTATTTATCTCCCTACTCCAGTCAAAAGATAGTCCTAGACTGTGTAGTTGTCGTCTGAATGTATCTATATTCTCCTTAGTAATCTCTTGGGGAGGTCTGCCTACTTTTATAGCATAGTTCTCTGTAGGTAGGCCAAAGGCATCCCAACCTATTGGAAAGAGAACATTTTGGCCTTTCATCCTTCTTAATCTTGCTACTGTGTCCATCATGGAGTAGTTTCTGGTATGTCCCATGTGCATACTATCTCCTGAGGGATAAGGAAATTCTGCTAAAAGATAGTATTTTTCCTTTTCTTTAGAGAAATCTTTAGCTTCATAGAATAGGTCTTTAAACCATCTATCTTGCCATTTAGATTCAAATTGTTTTGGATTGTACTCCACTGACATAGTTAAGTATATATTAATGAGGGATATTTTACATTAAAAAAGAAAGCATTGGAAGAAAAGGATTAGTTGTTTGTGGAACAGGGGTGTGAAAGAGAAATGAAAGCGTACAAATATATTTGACAATGTCTCGTGATTTCTCAATAATAGAAGAAGCATACTTAATATTTAAACCAAAAAATTATGTTTGATGGTATAGAGAATACTCCAGAGGATATAGGTGATGAGCAAGAAGATCAACAAGATACTACTGATGATTATAGAATAAGGCGATTTGGTCCAATTACATTAGGACCTGAGGGGGATGATTGGAAACCAGATCCCCAAAAGACTTGGGAAGATGGCCTCCGCCAATTTAGTCCTTATAGTCTCTCAGACCACCAAAAAGCATCGGAATATACTAAAAGAAAAATGAGGGACACCATAGAAATGAATAAACTGGAGGAAGCACTAAGAAACAAAAGAATCACTCCCAATGAGGCATTAAAATATCTTCGTATTAGAAGAAGTTTGAATAAGTAATGTACTAATTTGACTTTTAAAATTCTCTGAATGGACCTGAGGGGACTTGAACCCCTGACCCCATCGCTGCCAGCGATGTGCTCTAGCCAACTGAGCTACAGGCCCATATTTTTTCTACAGGTTAGCGGGATGGACTCAGCTGGAATCGAACCAGCCACCTTCGCAATGCGAATGCGATGTTCTAGCCTTCTGAACTATGAGCCCAATGAGGGTATTATATCATTTTGAGAGGATAATAGTTAAGAAAAAACCATACCTATAGAATATTAATTTAACTGTGGAAAACCTATATAGTGCCTATAATAGAAGAGCTTTAGCTCTACCTTTGATTTATTACTCTCCTCTACCAATTCGAGTATCCTAAAGGATTCACCTGAGAACCAAAACCCACTCCCCGTCTAAGTTCAAAGTGCACATGAGGCCCAGTAGATCTCCCTGTAGAACCCATCTGACCAATAGCTTCCCCTCTTGCTACGGATTGACCAGACCTTACATATATATTCTTAAGATGTGCATACCAAGTAGTATAACCATTACCATGATCTATCTGTATAGACCAAGCATAACCAGAACCACCATACGTTGAACCTAAAGGAGGACAATAACCACTACAACCTGCAAATATCACAGTTCCAGGAGCAGCCGCGGTTACATTTGGTAATGCTTTTGAGGCTATATCTATAGCTCTATGCCAAGGTCTGTAGTATTGAGATATCACCCCAGCACCACCTGCCACAGGCCAAGAGATAAATCTTCCAACGTTAGGATCCCCTGTAGAAGCAGACGCCGATGCTGAAGTATACTGATTTGAGACATAAAATGAAGGAGTAGCGGCATAAGTAGGCTGTGGAGGTGCAGGCATCTTACCATCGGGAATAAACAATGTTTGACCTTGAACTAATTCAAATGGGTAATCTAGCCAGTTAAAATCTGCAATAGCCTGCTCATTTGCATTATATTTTTTCGCTAAACTTGCAACAGTATCTCCCCTTGACACTTCAATAATGACCCCATCACTCGGAGGAATCTCAAGCTTCTGACCTGGTTTAATATAGTCAGTCGAACTCATATTATTAGCCCATAATATTGACTCGGTACTTATCCCATAATATTCAGCAATTGTACTTAAAGTATCCCCTCCTTTTACAATATATTCCTCGACAGATCTCCTTGATCTATCCTTGGGAACAAG
>DCVX01000033.1:1704-4549 GCA_002328805.1 Candidatus Dojkabacteria bacterium UBA2177 | reverse complement strand
GAGAAGAAACCATTCCTCCCTTTCTTCTCCCTATTTACATATATTCTGTAGAAAAACTTCTTTACCTTCTTGGTAAACTTACTTGCATTTATATCATCATCTACATAAAGAAAACTCTCTAAATCACTCCTCGTATACATAGAATTGTCCTGCTGTGTTAGGATTTCTCTAAAGCTTAAACCTGCGATATTTTTATTTTGGGGAACTTTATCAGTATCCAAGATAACAGATAATTAAAGTAATGATGAATATTATACCAATTATCTATGCTTCGTGGAGAGTAGCGAGAAACTCCTCATTTGTCTTTGTCTTCTTAAGCTGACTTACTAAAACTTCTGTAGGATTTTCATTGGAGTCAAGGACTTCTAACATCCTTCTAATTCTCCATGATTGATTCAAGACTTCTTTGCTAAGTAGTAATTCCTCATTTCTAGTACCAGAAGCAACAACATCTATAGCTGGATAAATCCTTCTGTTTGCAAGCTTTCTGTCTAAGTGAAGTTCCATATTGCCCGTTCCTTTAAACTCTTCATATACTAAGTCATCCATTCTACTACCAGTTTCAACCAAAGCAGTAGCTATAATAGTAAGACTCCCCTGTTCTTCAAAGTTTCTAGCTGCTCCAAAGAATCTCTTTGGAGGATAAAGCGCTACAGGGTCAAAACCACCAGAAAGAGTTTTCCCAGATGTTGGCATTGTAATATTGTATGCCCTAGCTAACCTAGTAATACTATCCATTAATATAATTACGTCCTCTCCCCACTCTACCATCCTCATAGCCTTCTGTAGTGCCATCTCTGCCACCTTACAGTTGTGTTCAGGTAACTCGTCAAAGTTAGAAGCATAAACATCTCCCTTAACAAATCTCTTCATGTCTGTAACCTCTTCGGGTCTCTCTCCTACTAGTACAACTATTAACTTTGCCTTAGGATGGTTCTTTGCTATTCCATCAGCAATATCTTTAAGTAACCATGTCTTTCCTGCCTTAGGGGGAGAAACAACCATAGATCTCTGCCCAAAACCAATTGGAGCTAACAAATCTATCATTCTTGTAGATATGGTATCCGAATCAGTCTCAAGCTTAATCTGCTTCTTTGGGAATATAGGTGTCAATTTTCTAAATGCAGGCCTCTTAACAGCCTCGGCTGCTGGCTTATCATACACAGTATCTACCCTCAAGAGACTTAAGAACCTTTCTTTGTTCTTAGGAAGCCTTGCTCTACCTGCTACCTCATCTCCTGTTCTAAGACTAAATTTCTTAATCTGAGAGCCAGAGATGTATACATCATTTTCTCCTTGTAAAAGTCCTTCTGTCCTTATAAGACCATGAGACTCATCTTTCATTACCTCAAGAATACCTTCAATAAAAACAGACCCTTCCTCTTTTGTAGACTTTTTGAGGATCTCTATTATTAACTCCCTCTTAGGAAGCTCCATAAAATCCTCTAAATTTAAATCTTGAGCAAGAGATCTTAGATCTGCGAGGTTCATTTCCTCGTAGTCTTTAATAGTTTTATCTTTTTTAACCATTTGAATTATTTGGGAATTTAAAACACGGGGCTTAATAATTAGCCATGTGATATCTGAGTATAATTGAAATCCTAATACAAAGTCAACTACACAGATAAACACTATGGATAAAAGAAGAAGGGATCGGTACTGCCCCAACCGACCCCGGGTTCTTTTCCTTTATATAAAGAAAAAGTTTCGAAGAACATTGTACATGTTTCCCCTCTTCTTCTCTGTTAATTCAAAAACTATTTGAATGAAAAGAGAAAAAGTTTGAATGAGATATCTTAGGCTTTTCCTATTGCCCAGTTGTGCTTGTGACACCCCAGACAAAGGGAGAAAACTAAGATATCCACATGTATTTGAAAGATCTGTTAAATTATATCTCTTTGTTCAATAACTGTCAACCCTATATAATCAATCCACAAGGCAAGGGTTGTGGTAAAACCCTTATCTAGAAAGGTATCATTCTAAAGAACCTACGCAACCTGTTACATTTCTTCTGGTTGTTATGAAAACGGTGGAGAACACAGTCCTGCACAAGAAATTGTTTTGCTATAAAGGGACAAAAGAAATGTGCAATAATACTTTATATAGACTTAATCTTGTAAACCTTCTTAACATTCAGTTTCTTAGTCTCTCCAACCCTCATTCTTCCAACAATCAACTCCTCATAACCAGCTCTAATCGCCTCGGAAATAACAGATTCTACACCCCAAGTTCCCCTAACCTCTCCCGTTAGGCCTACTTCTCCAAAGTAAATTCTGGATTTTGGAAGCATCTGATCCCCCACAGAGGATTTAATAGCGGCGCATATTGCCAAATCTATAGCAGGATCATTTACTGTAAGACCCCCTACTACATTAACAAAGACATCCTTGTTCCCAAGAAAAACCCCTCCCTTACGGGATAATACCGCACATAACATATCCAACCTTGGCTTCTTAATACCGTTAGCAACCCTCCTAAGAGGTCCACCTTCACTCTCTCTTTCTACAACGAGTGCCTGAACCTCAACAAAAACAACCCTCGACCCCTGTATAATAGCACCTATAGCACTACCAGAAGATTTAGATCCAGATTCTAAAAATACTAAAGATGGGTTACCTACCTCTCTTAGGCCATCACCACGCATTTCAAAAACACCTATCTCATTAGTGGAACCAAACCTGTTTTTAATACTTCTTAGAATTCTATATTGGTTATATTGATCCCCTTCCATATACAAAACACAATCTACTATATGCTCTAAAACTTTGGGACCAGCTATATCTCCACCCTTGTTTATCTGACCTACTATAAACATAGGAGTTCCAGTAATCTTGGAAATCCTAGT
>DCVX01000033.1:0-1600 GCA_002328805.1 Candidatus Dojkabacteria bacterium UBA2177 | reverse complement strand
TTTCCCCTTTTTACAAAATTGAGGACTATCTGCATAAGTAAAGTTGACTTACCCACTCCAGGCTCACCGCTTAAGAGAACAACTTCACCCCCCACTAAACCTTTACCAAGAACTCTATCTAACTCCTTGTAACCTGTAAGAATTCTTTCGCCCAAACCTCTTTTACTAGAGGCCTCCTTATTAAACTGGGTTATTGACTTATAACTCGAAGGATTTCCTTTCTTCTTTACTTCATTTGCAGGTTCAGCATCTTGAACTTGCTCCAAAGTCCCCCACTCCCCACAGTAAGGACATTTCCCAGACCATTTAAGAGATTCCGATCCACAAGATGAGCAGATATATCTCATGTTATTTTTCTTGTTTAACAATTATTTTATCCTTTTCTTTGTCTAAATTCATAATAATAGTAATCACCTCATTTCTCTTGTCATGATCAAATAACTCACTATTCTCTAACATATAGTCTGCAAGTGCATTCTCCACTTTGTCCTGCAGATACCTACGCAAAGGTCTTGCTCCATATTCCTCACTAAAGGCATTCTTAACTATATATGTTACCACTTTTCCATCTAACTTCACTTTTATTTTCTCTTCTTTTAATCTTTCGTTCAAATCCTTTAGAAGTAATCTCACTATCTTACGAGCATCCTTCCTAGTTAAAGACCTAAAAATTACTACATCATCTAGTCTGTTAAGAAGTTCTGGTCTAATACTTTCCCTTAATTCCTCCAGAAGAGTATTTCTCATTGATTCATAAGCATTATCTATATCCTCATCTCTTTTCTTTTCTGCCTCCTCTTTAACAAAACCTAAAACTCTGTCCTGCATTATTTCCTCTGCTCCTATATTGGAAGTCAGAATCACAATGGTATTCTTAAAATTAACCTTCCTCCCCCTACCGTCTGTGAGATGCCCATACTCCAATATTTGAAGTAGAACATTCAATACATCTGGATGAGCTTTTTCAACCTCATCAAAGAGAATTACCGAGTGTGGATTTCTCTTAACTTGCTCTGTCAAAAAGCCTCCGTGTTGGTAACCGATATATCCTGGGGGAGAGCCTATAAGTTTTGAGACGCTATGCATTTCCATCATCTCACTCATATCTATCTGTATTAGCCTATTTTCATCTCCAAATAACTCCTTAGTTAGAACCTTAGCCAACTCTGTTTTCCCTACTCCAGTAGGGCCTAAGAACAAAAACGATGCCCAAGGTCTTTCCGTATCTATAAGGCCAGTCCTCGCTCTCTTTATTGCAGACGCGACTACACTACAGGCTTCTTCTTGACCAATTACTGACCTTTTTAGTTTATCCTCTAGTTTTATGAGTGCCTCTCTCTCCTCGCTACCTAAAGTATTAAGAGGAATCCCCGTCCATTTTGATACTACCGTTTTTATATCTTCTATATCTACACCATTTTTGATACTCTTTTTCTTTTTTAGACACTCTTTTTCTAGCTTAGCTATCTCCTCTTTCAAAGACTCCTCTTCCTCCTGGAGTTTTAAAGCCTTATCCATATTCCCTTTACTTATCTCCAACTCTTTAGCTTCTTTTACTTGCTTAAGCTTAACCTCTAAAGAAGCCAATTCTTGATAATCT
>DCVX01000011.1 GCA_002328805.1 Candidatus Dojkabacteria bacterium UBA2177 | reverse complement strand
ACTGGGAAGAGTACTACGATTATGAGTTTGACGACGAAAGATTTCAAGCAAAGATAAGGAGAATTGCCGTAGGAACTCTTGCAGAGAAAATAACAACTGATAATCCTTCCGAAATAAATGGACTTACTGGATATGAACAAGCACTCTACTATGTTGCACATCTTCTTCCCTCCGAGAATGCAGAAGAGAGGAGAAAGAATGTTGAGCGGATTGATAGAAAAGTACAGGCATATCTAATAGATTTTGAAGGTGGTTATGATCTGATATCTATGATTAATAGTTACTAAACCACTTCCTTACCCTCTTTTTTTTACAATTACAAATATGCTACACTTTCTTAGTTTAAATTTCTATTAACATAAAAAGTGTTTAAGAGTATAGAAGAAGAACCTGTAAATAATCCAAAAGAAGAGACTAAAAAAAAGAAATTTCCCGCAGAGTGGTGGGAGGATGATGATTGTGATGGCGACAATGGCTGGAACAAGGAGTGGGATGATTTTGATTGGAATTCCACTCGAGAAGATAACGATGATGATTGGGAAGACAGGATTAAAATACTCCTCTATATCTTTTGACTATTTCTTTTAATTGGTTGTTGAGAATTAGGTCGAGTGAAATTTATCTTAATACAAATTTCAGATATTTAATCGTTTTACCTTTCTCCAAGTGTTTCTTTTCGAAAGTAGTTTGGATATCTGTGACATCCTCAAGGTCTCTTTCCTGATAAATATCTATCTGGTTCTCTAATATTTTCAATTTTCTCTTTTCTATTTCTTCGAGAGTATATTCATATAATTCTTGAGAATCTGTTTTCAAGTTAACTACCCCACCCTTCTTTAAAATCTTTTTATACATATCTAAGAACCTAGGGGATGTTAATCTCTTTTTTGCTTTCCTGTCTTTTGGAAATGGGTCTGGGAAAGTTAACCAGATTTCCTGGACACTTTTCTTTGGAATATATTCTTGAATCTTCTCTATCTGAGTCCTTAAGAAATATGCATTAGAGATATTTTCTTCTATAGCCTCTTTAGCACCCTTCCATATTCTTTCCCCTTGGATATCTATTCCTAAAAAAAGAGTTTGTGGATATTTTTTTGCTAGCTGTACCGTGTATTCCCCTTTACCACATCCGAGCTCCAGTACTGTCTGCTCATAGTTTTTAAATATTTCTTTGACTTTTTCTTTCGCTTTGGGATCATTCCACTCTATAACATTCGCGAAGTTTTTCACTTCTTGAAATTTCTTTCTTTTGTTTCTCATAGTAGTTGGAATTATATGCGTTTTTACCCCCCCCTGATTTAATATTCTATAAGTTAGCGGGATCGGGGTGACTCGACTTGAACGAGCGACCTCTTGCACCCCATGCAAGCGTTCTAGCCATCTGAACTACACCCCGTAAGAAATATTATAACCCAATTTCCTCACTAATTTCATCTAGACTTTCTAAAGCAATGCTTACAAGCTCTTCTAAGGACATTCCTGTCTTTTCAATATCATAGATTAACTCTCTACTTACAGCCTTGGCAAAATCTTTCTTTTTTAATTTCTTTAAAACACTTTCTACCCCTACACTTTTAATTCTCTTGTCTGGTTGTACTAAAGCACACGCTACTAGAAAACCACTTATGTTCTCTGCAGCACTCAAAGCATAATCTAAATCACTCTCCCTCTTTTCTTCTATTGCCGGATTCTCTTCGTAGTGTGCCTTTATTGCATGATACATCTCTTCAGGGATATCCTCTCCAATTTTCAAATTCTCCATTTCTAAAATTTTGTCAAACTCTACAACATGCCTCTCTGGATCCTTGTTTACATAATCAAAATCGATATCATGAAGTAAACCAGATAACCCCCACAAATTTTCATCCTCTTCGAAATGTTTTGCTAGCTTTCTCATTATAACCTCTGACTCCCTCATATGTAACTTTAACCATTCAGTGGAGACATATTTATCTAGCAATTCTTGTACTCTCTCTCTTGTAACCATCTTTTCTAATTACCTAATTTCCAATATCACCTGGTTAGGACTTAAAGATGCACTAAGCTTGTACTCCCTAACCTCTTCTAAACCAGTAAATGTGTAAACAGAACTATCTCCAACCCTTTCCACCTCTGCAATTATGGAAGACGGAAGTGTCAGAGTATCTCCAATAGCAACTACCCTATCTACAGTTAAACTGTCAAAAGTAACAACCAATTCATCATCTTCATTGTAAGTAGCACTAACAGAAGGAATTGGGTTGTCTACACTACTCGTTACAGTCCAAACTAACTTAAGAAGTCCTGCCCTACTGTATGTGTAGGCAGAAATGGTAGCTCCATCCTCTGCTGTAACTCCAATTATACTCTGGTCTTCTTTTGAAAATTCCTCGCTACCAAGATTGACATCTACATCCGCTGCTCCAGGATATTTAACCTGAAGTATTACATACCACTTTCCCACCTCAATCTCTTCGGAAGTGAGATAGAAGATTGTAGGCTTTGCAACTCCTATGTCGTAAAGCTCTTGGTCTGCATCTGCAGATATGTTGTGATATATCCTTAATACACCCTCCTTATCTACCCTTCTTTCCTGCTGGTAACCAATGCCTGTAGAGTCTTTACTTATCCCTTGAAAATCCACTCTCACAACCCCAGAATTAGATAAATAGGAAGCAGTTACAAAAGGCTCTTCCTCATCCTCCGTTGTAAGTGTAAATGTAAACTGGTGGAAACCGTCTCTAGAAATATCCTCCAATTTTTCAATTGCAAACTCTGCCTCGGTCTCTTCACCTAACACCTGAGTATCTGAAGTAAATTCTGTGAAGTCTGTGCCTCCAGAATATTCATACTCCTCCTCTGGCTCTTCCCCCTCTGTTTCCTCCTCCACCTCCTCAACCTGTGTATCTTCATTTTCATCAACTTCTACATCTTCTTTCGGCTTTCTCACTAGGAAAAAGATTAATCCCCCTATTGCTAACAATAAAAGAATAGTTGTTACTCCTTTCTTTTTCATTATTTACTTAATTAAATCTTATATAACAACATATTACCATTTTCTAGAGGTTGTTTAAAACCTCATTAACTTGTGCTAGGATATTGTCATATGCCTAAGAATTTTGAAATCTCCGACAAAAGTGAAAAGGTTCTAGAGAAGTTCACCACAGAGGAGGATACCAATACAACCACTGAAGAAACAAATTTAGAAGTTAAGAAAGAACCTCAGGAAGAAAACCCTCCTATTGAAGAAGTGGGAAAAAAAGAAGTCGATACTGGCAAAAAGGAAGAGCCTGAAAAGAAGAAAAAAGAAAAGAAACAAAAGGAGAAAAAATTTAAAAATCCATTTAAAAATTTTAACTGGAAGAAATTCATATTTCCAGCAACTGCCATATTAACCTTAGTCGGTATAGGACTGTTTTATTACTTCGGAA
>DCVX01000012.1 GCA_002328805.1 Candidatus Dojkabacteria bacterium UBA2177 | reverse complement strand
CTGGGGTTATAATCTCATCTGGAGGAGGCACTGGGGTTATAATCTCATCTGGAATATCTTGAATCCTCGAGTCAATTATTGCTTCTATCCTTCCTGATAAATGATGGATTATTAATCTTCTTGGAGCAGCTGCTCCAAGAGAAGTAATTGTAAAGTCTAATTCTTCCACTGAAGAGGGATCATCCTTTATCACCACCTCACCCTCCTCCATAGAATAATTTAAAAGCTCCCCATCTCCATTATAAAAGAAAGCCCGTCCCGTAACAGATTCAAAGACGACATATCTAACAGATGAATTAAACTGAACAGTAGATTTTGGCATAGTTAAATCCGTAGTGTAACCTGTCAGCAATTTAAGCTTACCTTCCGCTTCTATACCTATACACAATCCACTTTCAATATTCCCAACTGGTAATTTAGCTCCACTAAGATTCAAATCCCCCTTCTTGTAACCAGGTACTTTAGACCTAGTGGATGCATCCCCATAATCAGAAAAAGGTGTACACCACTTAAAAGGGATATATTTACCATCCTGATCTAATTGAGAGAAATCTATACCTAAACCATATAACCAATTCTCTTCTGTATTCCTCTGAAGAAGCATAGAGGCTCTCTGAACAGATCTAATATCTTGCTCCATATTAAGCATATACTCATTCATCTTTACTGTATCCTGCAACCCAGAAAACGATGTAAAAGTCATACCCATTAAAATCATCATAATCCCCATAACCACAAGCATCTCTATAAGGGTAAAGGCAGTATATTTATTTCCCATTCTTTAATTTACCATATTTTCATAAAGTTAAGAAGATAAGAGTAGATCTCTTCTCCATACAAAATGGCTATTACAAAAGCTATTGAGAAAAATGGAATCATAGGGACCTTGGCCCCCTTTAGACTTATCTTTTTACTAGCTAGGAGCATCAGGGAGTAGAGTAGGGCTATCATTATTCCCAGCCAAAACATTACCAGAAATTGTTGCCAAGAGATTAATATTCCTAAACCTAATAAAACCAACAGGTCTCCAAAACCGAAAGATTTTTTAATAAGGTTAAGGACAATTATCATAACAACGAAGATAGCAGGAAGTATTAGGTTTGCGATATCAAAGGCAAAGAGGAAATAAAAGAGTAGGGTGGTTGCAAGAAAAGCATGGACGAGGTCTTTATATACTGCCTGTTCTTTAATATCAAAGTAGGAAAGAATGAAAAGAAATATAGCTACTATCCACAGATACCAAGGTATAGTATAAATAAAAAAGAGAACAAATGTAGTGCCTAATACTAATTCAGATAGGGGATAATAAAGATCTACTCTTTGACCACATTTGGGACACTTTCCTTTTATGAGGAGGTAACCAATTATTGGTATAAGCTCCCACCATGTGAGGATTTTCCCACAATTTTCACAGTGTGAACTCTGTTTTATTATTTTGGGATATTTATATCCTTCTTCTAGACGATAAAGTGTAGCATTTAAAAAGCTTGCCGTTACAGCACCTAGAAAGAATATCCAAATATTTAAGAAAGTCATAGATATATAATAGCAGAAAAATAAAAACCCCTCTCTATTTGAGAGGGGTTCGTTTACTATCTAAGCCTTATTCCCTGCTAATTAAAGTTATTTCCATGCCTGACCGTCCCAATCCGAGGTAGTCAGAAAACGAGCACCACTGAAAAAGGCCCATTCGGTTGCCTGATCTGGATTCGTCATCTCGATCAATGGTGAGGTTATAGGTCCAATAGTCCTATCTCCATCGCTCATGTTACTTTGATCAAAGCCATTTCCTGCACAATAGACCGCACTATCGTCCCTTCCAAGATTTGTCTCCCAATCTCCTCTCATAGTCACACATACCAAAACCGCCTGGTCTGCATTTGGTCCACCTACAAGGTACATAAACGTCGCTCCAGACCCCCCACTAAAGGCACCCAAATCCATATATTCCCCTAGCATCTCTGGGTCTTTCATCAACGCCTCTGGAGAACAATGCGTACCTACTCCTTCTATCTTACACTCGGTTGGTTTAGGATAACTCCTATGATCAACATAATATGCCTGCAATCCCTCATATAGCTGGTCTGCAGCATTTCTATGAGCAACATCTGATGCCCTATTTAGTGCAAAACTACCTGCAGCAATACCCACTACCATGAGAATTATGAGGATACCCATAACTACAAGCATTTCTATTAACGTAAATGCTCCATATACTCTCTTATTCATAAATTAGACAGTTTAAAAATTTATTTTTGTATATGTATACAAGTTACACAAAAGAAACCGTTATGTCAAGAGCCTAACCCATAACAGCAGACAATTGGAACATAGGCATATATACACCTAAGGCTATAAAACCAATTGCCACACCCATGACCACAAGAAATACTGGTTCAAGAATAGTAGATAAGTTTTCGGTAGCAGTATCTACCTCATTCTTATAATACTCAGCCACCTTCGCTAAAACAGTATCCATCTCTCCCGTCTCTTCACCTACCGCAACCATACTACTAACGAGTAGTGGATAATATTCACTCCTAGCTATTGGGATTGCTAAAGGACCTCCCTTCTCTACTTCATTTTTTGCTTCCATCAATGTCTCCCTAAACATAGAATTACTTAAAGAGTCTGCCGTAAGTTCAATTGCTTTAATAATTGACAAACCACTCCCTAAGAGTAATGAAAGGATTCTAGTAAACTGAGAAATCTGCATCTTAGCAACTATATCACCAACAACCGGGATCTTAAGGACAAGTTTGTCGAAAGTTCTTTTTCCTCCTGGAGAATCAAGGTAAAATTTCCCTCCTATAAAGAGTACTAGAGCTCCCACGAGAAGTGCCCACCAGTAATTAATAACGAAATCACTCATACTCATGAGGGCCGTAGTTATAAATGGCAACTCTGCATCAAAATCATTATAAATATCCGCCATCGCGGGAACAAGAACAAACATCATAAGCAAAATAACAGCAGCAATAATTACGAGAATAATGGCTGGATATATCATCGCAGACTTTATTTTGCCTGCTAGGTCATCCTTTTCTTCTAACTCAGTTGCCAGCTTTTCTAGAACAATATCTAAGTTGCCACTCTCTTCCCCCGCTTCAATTAAGTTAACTGTTATATTGTCAAAAACTTCTTCTTCCGCCCTGAAAGAGTCTGCCAATGTTTTACCTGATTGAACAGAATCCAAAACATTCTTCAAAACCTTCTTAAACTGAGGATTAGCTACCTGTTGAGTCATAATCTCCAATGAGCGAGAAAGTGGTAAACCTGCTCCAACCATAGTTGCCATTTGCCTCATGAAAACTACCTTTTCTTTCATGGGGACACCACCAATATTTATTTCATTAAGCCTCTCTAGGCTAAAGCCTGTAGCTTCTTTAACTGAGACAACTAGTAATCCTCTGTCATGTAGTATATCTGCAACTGCTTGTGGATCTTTTGCCTCGACTTCTCCCGTTACAGGCTGCCCTTTAGCATCTCTTGCTGAATACTTGAATTTCTTCATATTATTAATTCTTTAATAATCTTAAAACTTCCTCTGGGTGTACTGCATATTCCTGAGCCCTTTGGACAGAAATTACACCCTCCCTAACTAGATTCACCAGAGATTTTTCGAGATAAATCATTCCTATGTCAGAACTCGTTCTAATTACATTATCTACCTGGTGCATCTTCCCCTCTCTAATCATATTACTCACCGCAGAATTATTTAACATAACTTCGGAGACGGCCCTTCTACCACCAGAATCCATAGGAACAAGTCTCTGAGCAATCACAGCCTCCAGAGTGTTTGCAACTTGTGTTCTAACTTGCTGTTGTTGGTTTTCTGGGAACACATCAATTATTCTGTCAAGGGTCTGAGATGCACTATTAGTATGAAGGGTAGCAAATACTAAGTGACCTGTTTCTGCTAAAGTAATAGCAGAAGCAATAGTCTCAAAATCTCTCATCTCCCCAACCAGAATAACATCTGGATCCTGTCTTAATGCACTTCGCAAGGCTATATCCCAAGAGTGAGTATCATCATTCATCTCTCTCTGGTCAATTAAAGCCTTCTTCCCTTCAAAGACATATTCGATTGGATCCTCAATTGTAACTATATGACAAAACCTAGTCCTATTTATTGCCTCTAGAATTGCTGCTATTGTTGTACTTTTACCATGACCTGTTGGTCCAGTAACAAGTATTAAGCCCTGCTTTAATTTCGCGAACTGGTTGTATATCTGTGGCAACATTAATTCTTCTATTGTTTTTATTCGAGAAGGAATTAACCTCAATGCTGCTGAAAGATTCTTCATAGCATAATAAGCATTTATTCTAAACCTTGCATTCATCGCCCCCTCATAAGTGTATGCAAAGTCTATTTCTCTATTTACCTCTAGAAGTTCTTTTTTTTCATCATTCAATATCGAATATATTAATCTCTCTGTATCTTCTGGATTTAATAAGTTTTCATCCAGATTGATTAACTCTCCATCTATTCTTAATATGGGGGGATAACCAACAGCTAGATGTAAATCAGAAGCATTTCTGTTAACAGCCTCTGATAGCAATTGGTGCATTGCCAATTCGCCATGAGTACCTGTCGTCATCTGAATTCCTCCTTGATTGCGCTGGTCCTCTATATCCCTTTGCTTCTGTGCGGCATCCCGTTGTGCTCTCTGTCCTTTCTCTTTCGAGTCTCTAGCTTTCTCTTCTACACTTGGCATTATTTTATCCAAGGTCTCGCTAAATTTTGGCAAGTCAGAAGGAAGAGGGTCAAAACCCTCCCCTGTTGGTACTGGAACAACTGGATCCACTTGAGCTGTTTGATCGGGAGTAAGCCTCTGTTCTTTCCCAGGCAAAGGTGTTGGCTTTTGAACATACATATCACCTGATTCCAAAACACCCTCTTCTGTTTCAGGAAGTGGGGGAGGAGTAAATTCCTCAGTAGGTTGGGGGGTAGTTGCCACATCAATTTCTGTAACTTGAGTATTTGAAACTGGTTGAGAATTCTCTTGAACTAATTGGTCTAAATTCTTTCTAAGTTCTTCTACTTTCTTATCGTCATCTTGTTGGCTACCAGAAGTTACTGGAGTAGGAGAGCTTGAGGCTCCATCTGCTGGACTACTATTTGAACTAAAGTCTGGGTAAGAAAACTGTTGATTGTTTTTTGGGGCAGTATTTTGATCCATATATATTTATAATACCAAAAATTTATTCTTTTGAAACCCTTAGAACTTCTTCTAATGTAGTTATCCCTTCTAGGGCCTTCAAATAGCCATCTTGAAGCATTGTTAACATCCCCTCCTCAACGGCAACATTCTTTATTTCATCTGCAGAGACATTATCCATAATCATTCTACTTATTTTTTCTGACACATCTAGAACTTCAAAAATACCAATTCTGCCAGAGTAACCCGTGCCTCCACACCTGTCACAGCCAGTTCCTCTGTAAAGATAAATAAGTGGTTCCCCATCAGGACCTACCTCTGGTGGCCTCATAGTTATCGGATCTCCATTGGAACTTGCTTCCTTCGAAGCATAGACTCTTCGCAGATAAGAAACGATATCAAACTCCTGTTTCCCCGCAAGAACCTCTTTAATATTCTTAACCACTTCTGGAGGAGCAGGGTAGGCTTCCATACAATCCTTACAAACCCTCCTTGGTAATCTCTGAGCAACAATACAACGCAAAGTAGATGCTAATAAATAAGATTCAACACCCATATCTAGAAGCCTTGGTATAGCTGCAGCAGCACTATTCGTGTGTAGAGTAGATAATACCAAGTGACCAGTAAGAGAGGCCTGCACTGCCAGCTGTGCTGTTTCTTCATCTCTAATCTCTCCAACCATTATTATGTCAGGGTCCTGTCTCAAAACAGATCTTAAACCATTGGCAAATGTAAGACCGATATCTGGGTTAATCTGTATCTGAGTCACACCAGAGATTCTAATCTCTACAGGGTTTTCAAGAGAAATAATGTTTACTTTAGGGTCATTAATCTTAATAAGGGAAGAAGCTAAAGTTCTAGTTTTACCACTACCAGTAGGACCAGTAACTAGAGAGATTCCATTTGTGACACTTAAAGCATCCACGAAAACCTTATAAGCATTACCCCTCAATCCAGTAGTTTCTAAAGTTATATCACCAGACTCTGATTCCAAAAGCCTCATAACAACTTTCTCTCCATGAATTGTAGGCATAACAGAAACACGCAAGTCTATTCTAGTATCATCTATTTTAATAGGGAATCTCCCGTCTTGTGGCAATCTTCTCTCATCTATCTTAAGATTAGATAGGATTTTAATTCTAGAAACGACTGCAGGAGCAAGATTCTTTGGCAAAGTAAGCCTTTCCGTCATAACACCATGAATTCTAAACCTGACCCTAACCCTCTTGTCCAAAGGTTCGATATGAATATCTGATGCCTTTGCGGTGACCGCATACTGCAACATTGAATTAACAATTCTCGCAACAGGAGCAGAGGATAAATCAGTACTAGAAAAAAGATTAGGGTCCTCACTTATCTCTGTAACAGGAACTTCAACATCTTCAAGAGCTTCTGAGACTTCAGAACTCATAACATCCCCAACTCTTCTATCTAAAATAGTATTTATCGCCTCACTAGTAGTGATATATACCTGTATCCTAGTCCCTGGGGGATACCTTCTCTGTAAAGCCTGCGTAGCTTGAACATCAAAAGGGTCCTGCATTGCAATCTTTACAAAGTCCTTACCCTTCTCAAAAGGAATAGCCCTGTACTTGCTCAAACTCTCCACATTAACCTCTGCCAAAACACTCTCAGAAATATCTACCTCACCTAGGTCGACAAAGGGAATTCCGAAAATTTCCGACTTGCTCTTAGCAATATCCTTCTCCGTAACCAATCCCAATTCAAGAAGGACAGCCTCATCAGATTTTTGTGTGCGACTTTTCTCTAGAACGACTTTGCTAACATCGTTGTCACTGATTAACCCTACATTTTGGAGATGCCTTAGTAGTGAAGTTGCAGCAGCCATTGGGCAGATTTAATACAAATATTATCTCTCTCCAGTTTAAGGCAATCGCAAATGATAGTCAACTATTGGGAAATATCTGGGAATTCTCAAGACACTAATCTTATGTGATATGGTAGAATTTAGAATGACTTACATAATTGCCCACAAAAAAGAACTACTACAAAAGCAAGAGCTTAAAAGGCTTCTTATACAGTTGTTTGGCAAAGAGATCTCTGATTCTCCAGACATTCATTTATTAAATCCCGAAGACAAGAATTCCATAGGTATAGAAGAGGTAAAAGAACTACAACAGTCCATGAGGTTTAAACCTTTCCAAGAAGAAATTCAGGTAGGAATAATCCTAAATGCCCAAAAGTTAACTCATCAGGCACAAAATTCAATGCTAAAAAGTCTTGAAGACTCTTCTGAAACATCCATATATATCCTCTGCGTAGACAACGAAAAGAATCTCTTACCAACAATCAGATCTAGAGGTGTGATTCTTTACCCAAAGAGACGAGAAGAGAAAGAGGGGAATATTCCTGAAGATAAGAGCGATGTCGAAAATGTCATGGGAACCTTTTTCGAGCTATCTTCAATAGAACAATTCGATATAATTGAGAAGTATTCGGAGAATAAAGAGCATTCTCTAGCCTTTATAAATGCCCTAGAGGAGGCTCTTAGAGAGCAACTTGAATTAGATATAAAAAATGGTAATATTGATAGTTCCCAGAGGAACCTAGAATTTCTCAAGGTAGTGGAGAGGAGTAGAGAAAAAATCTCTTCAAACTGCAATAGAAAGCTCACTCTGGAAGCCATGATTATGCAACTTAAGACTTAACATTTAGGCTAAAAACAGGTAAAATATAAAGTTCAAGGTACGAGATTTAAATTACAAACCCTAGATAGAATATGGCCGAAAAATCCGGATACAAAGTTTCAGATATCCAAGTTTTAAAAGGTTTAGAAGCGGTAAGAAAAAGACCAGCTATGTATATCGGTTCTACTGACAAGCATGGTCTTCACCACATCTTCACAGAGATTTTAGACAACTCTGTAGATGAAGCTATTGCAGGATACTGTAAAAATATCTGGGTCATCTTAAATAAAGATGGCTCCATTACTGTTAAAGATAATGGTAGAGGTATTCCAGTAGATAAGCACCCAGAGACAAAAGTTTCTACATTAGAAACGGTAATGACTAACCTTCACGCAGGAGGTAAGTTTGAGAAAGGTGCTTACAAGGTTTCTGGAGGACTGCACGGAGTAGGTATGAAGTGTACAAACGCCCTGTCAGAGTGGATGCAAACAACTGTTCACTTTGATGGAGGGATATATACACAAAGATACCAGAGAGGAATTCCCGTAGCTCCAGTTAAAAGAATCGGGGATACAAAAGAAACAGGAACGGAACACACATTTGCACCAGACCCAACAATATTCTCTGAAACCAAATTTGACTTTGACACAATAGTTAAGAAATGTAGACAGCATGCATATTTAACTGCTGGGTTAAGAATATCTGTAATTGACCAAACCAAAGAAGATGAGAAAAGATATGACCTCTATTTTGAAGACGGAATTAAATCTTATGTTCAATTCCTAAATATAGATAGCAAGACAATAGGGGAGGAACCTCTTTACATTAATAAGACAGAAGAAGATGTTGTAGTTGAGGTAGCAATGCAATACACAGATGG
>DCVX01000009.1 GCA_002328805.1 Candidatus Dojkabacteria bacterium UBA2177 | reverse complement strand
AAGGTGAAAGAAATATATAATTAAGGATACCTTCGATTACTTAGTTTTTATGATTGTAAAATCTGATCCATCTAGCTCTCTAAAACTTAAGAATACAGATCTTAACTCTATTGAATCTGGCATACTTCTAGCCCTTGCTGGTCCATACAGAGTGTCTCCCACTATACCTATTCCAAAATACTCCAATGTTGCCCTTATCTGGTGCATCCTTCCTGTTTTAATAACGATTAGAAGATGATCTTTATTAAGGGGTTTTATATAGCTTATTGCTTTCTTTCCACGTCTTCCAAAATACTTTCTAAATTGCATTTTAACCCTATTCCTAGGACTTCTTGATATATACCCCTCAGCTTTAAGCCAAGATTTATCAAAAACAAAATTGCTCTCCTCTAATTTCTCTATTTCATTATCTATATCCAAGTATTCTGATTCTTCACTTGGGAAATACTTTTTGATTCCCCTCTTTAATTCTCTATATTCAACACTAGCTAAATATATCTTTTTAACCTCGTGATTTTCAAATTGCTCTTGTAAGTGTTTCTGCATTTCTAAATTTTTGGCAAAAACCATTAATCCCGAAACTCCCTTATCTAAACGATGCACAACACCAGCTCTTTGGACTTCTTCTTTAAAATCGTCTTTTTGAGAAAGATAACCCTTTACATAGTTAACAAGGGTGCTGTCTTCATTCCCTATACCAGGATGGACTACAACACCTTTCGGTTTTTCTACAATGAGAAAATCTTCACTCTCAAAAAGGACTTCTAAATCTCTATGTTGGGGCTTAATCTCTGTTGATGATGTCATTTTTTCTCTGAGATCTTCAACCTGCCTCATATCTATATCTACTTCATCTTCCATCTTTAACTTGTAGGATTGCTTCCTACTAATTCCATTGACCTTTGCAATACCACCCCAATTCTTGGTTAGAAAGTTTCTCGAAAGAAATTTATAACCATTGTCATGAATTCTTTCTAAAACAAAAAGGTCTAATCTTTTCCCTTTATTTTTTTCGTCTATTTTTACCATGCTTATTGGGGCAATTTAATTGGTTGATTTATGTCCAAACGGGAAACTGTACGGACAGAAGATAATTTCTCTATGGTAATGTCTGCCTGCTTTGTTTCTTTCATATAGAAAAATATTCCCAACAAGGACCACAGAGTAAAAATTATTATGGAACCTTTTTCTGTATTACTTATATCAGCAATTAGGTAAGTATAGGTAACATAGGCCGTTGTTAATAAGATAAAAAATATGTCTAGAAACATTAAAATCTTGAGTTCCTTTTTCCCAATGATTGCTTTCTTTACAGAATTCTTGAGGAAGAAAAGTACCAAAGGTAGCAAAACCATTACAATACCTTGGGTTAACCATTCTTGGTTTCCAGTACTTCCTCCCAGAAGAATGAAAGAGAGTGCAAGCATTACTTCTGCAGTAAAGAATATTGTTGTAAACATATGACTCCATTTCCACTTCTTTACGACAAGAACCCAAAATGTTGCAATTAGGATAAAGGCCACAAACATGGATAATATATCTATTCTCCAATCCCAGATTCTCAAAAACCTCCACGGTAAAAGTCTAAAAAGATAGATTTCGTCCCCATACTTTTCATAAGGCAACCAGTACCATATAAGGTTGCTAAATTGCTCCCAATTCATAATGATGTAACAAGCCCTTCCAACAACCCCCCCCCCCAAAATGGAGGTAACAAAGATATCATAAACAGATGATATGTTCTTTCGAGTCTTCATTGAACCAGACCAAAAAACATACATACCCAAGAACACCACGATAGTAAAAAGAATAAGTGGGCTGACACTATTTAACATATCTTGAATTTTCTCAAGGATATCTAAGTACACAACTATTTATAGCTATATTATATTAGCCTATGATAGCATATTATCCGTTATTTGGTGGTTTTTGAAGGCTTCTCTTTTTTGAACTTTTTACTTTTCTTCCCACTCTTCTTCTTTTTCGCCTTCTTCTGTTTGTTTGTTAACTCTGTATTAAAAGTTTTATCTTCTACTTTCTTTTCTTTCTTATTAAAAGCTCCTTTTATCTTCCCTAATACCAATTTATAAACATTAACCACAGATTCCCCTATCTTCATAGCAGGGCCACCTCTTTGGCTGTATCTGGTTTTTTCAGATTCTACAGCCTCTTTTGCTTCTTCCTTGGTGGCCTCGATTTGTTGCTGCATAACTTCTTTTGTTGGAGATTCTTGCTCAGGACTTCTTCTCTTTCTCAATTCTCCACCACAGTGGGGACAGAATTTATTCTTCTTGCCTACATAAACCTTGCATCTTGGACACTTCGTCTTCAACTTATACCGACAATTTGGGCAGTATGTATAACCAGGAAAAAGTTGGGAGCCACACCTAGGACAATCTCCTAGTTCTGCGGTTTCGTATTTAAGGTATCTTCTTTCTAAATCTGCCCAATATATCTCCTCGATTGTCTGGCTAGGCCTAATGATTAAATATATTAACAATCCGACCACATTTAATACGGCGACAAGGATAACATAGGATATTCTGACGGTTCTATTTGATGTTCTTTCTCCTGAATCTAGCCATACCCAATACAGGACAACAAACCAAAAAACAACTAAACCGTAGGAAAAGATTTGCCAAACAAATTTAAAATCTATACTGCCAGCAGTTTCGAGCAGATTTAAAATGAAATCTTCCATAACTTTTCTTTTTAAATAAAATCATCCTTAGATGGTCGAGGAGGGAGTTGAACCCTCACGCTATTGCTAGCACGGGATTTTGAGTCCCGCGTGTCTGCCAGTTCCACCACCCGACCATAAGATAGTGTGCAAAAGCACAGCATTGCCGTAATTATACTGAAATCTGGCTTACTAGACCAGACCCCCTAAGAGAAATTCGGAAATTATTTTTTATACAGATTTCTGAAGCTAGCAATTTCATTAACAAAGGCTAACTTTACAATCCCAGTTGGTCCATTTCTATGTTTTGCAACAATTAACTCCCCTACTCCCTTATTCTCGGTTTCAGGATCCCAAACTTCTTCCCTATCTACAAACATTACAACATCTGCGTCCTGCTCAATAGAACCAGATTCTCTAAGATCTGAAAGCTGTGGCCTTCTACTCTGCCTTTGTTCTATAGCCCTAGATAGCTGAGATAACCCTACAACTGGGATATCTAATTCCTTAGCAATATTCTTTAATCCTTGAGATATTTCGCCTACCTCTAGAGTTCTACTCTCTTTGCTATTTCCATGCATTAATTGTAGATAGTCTACAAAGATTATGTCTAAACCCCTCTCGAGAGCCAGCCTTCTTGCTTTTGTTCTTAGTGCATTTATATGCTGTCCTGCCTGATCATCTATGAAGATGTTTCCCTCAG
>DCVX01000022.1:1173-3708 GCA_002328805.1 Candidatus Dojkabacteria bacterium UBA2177 | reverse complement strand
TCTATAACTTCTTTTCTCTTCTTTGCGGAATCTATCATCATACGGAGAGTCTTTTTCTCAAGATCTCTCCCTATCATCTCCTCCAGACTACCTGGTCTAATATGCTGTTCTAACTCGATTGCTTCCTCTGAGGGAGAATCTGTCAACTTTTTCTTCTGTTTTGATGTGGACTCTATCATTTACTAAGCACCTTCTTAATTAATTCCTCTATACTAATATCCTTGTTTTTCTTTAAGATTTTCTCCCCTACTTCTACACTCTCCTTTAGTTGAGATCCGGAAAAGCCAAGGGTCTTTAATGCCTCTTTTAGCTCCCTAATGATTGAATCATCAGAACTTTCTTTCTGTTCAAAATCTATCTTTCCCCTAAGTTCTAATATTATTTTCTGAGCACCTTTCATCCCTAAACCCGGAACTTTACTAAGAGATTTTGCATCACCTTCTAGTATCTTGGTTTCCAATTCCTTCCTGCCAAACATAGTTATTATAGCTATCCCTATTTTAGGTCCTATTCCTGAAACAGAGATTAATTGTTCAAAAAAGTCCCTCTCTTGCTCCTTTTCAAAACCGTAGAGAGATTGGTTATCATCCCTTACATGAAAATGAGTATATAGTGAGTACGTTTCTCCTCTGGGAGGGATATTGTATGTACTAGGAATACTTATTCTATAAGCAATTCCACTGTTTGTTAGAATGTCAACATATGAATCCTTGGAAATGTTTGTTTTTTGTACCGTACCGGTTATATATGAGATCATGGGTATATTATAACAGGATTTAGAAATATACTTTAACTAGTTAACATAGGAGGCGATGGCAACTGCAATGGCATCTGCTGCATCATCTGGCTGGGGAATACTTTCTAGGTTACATAGTCTTTTAACACTCTCTTGGACTTGTTTCTTTCCAGCCTTACCGTAACCTGTGACAGCATCTTTTACCTGTAATGGGGTAAATTCCTTTATTGGGATATCATTCTGTTCTAAAACAAGTCTTACTATACCCCTAGCCTCTGCTACAAACATGGCACTGGTGATATTGTTGCAGAAAATGAGAGTCTCTATACCAGCAGATTCAGGATTGAATTCTTTTACTAACTCTTTCATATCTTCATAGATTTCTACCAACCTCTGTGAGGTTTCCATCTCCTTAGGGGTCGTAATAGCACCATAATCTACAGGATTTGGTTTACCATCCTTGTCAAAATCCACTACAGCCCAACCTGTAGTGGCTAGACCCGGATCTATTCCTAAAATACGCATAAGATTATTCTACCATGTTATTGGGTTATAACTAAGAAAGATCTATTAATTCCCTCTCTGGGTTATCTTCTAAAACCTTCTTTACCCTCTCAATCTTATATGGTTCCCATATGGAAGCTACTATTGGATGTAGAGTGTAAAAATAATCCTCTGTAACGAATTCGTCTCCACTGTCATCAATCTCGTGTACTTTCAGCTCAAATTTTCCTTTTTCCTTACCTCGATCTTCAAATTGGTACTTGAAGATACTGTATACATCCCCATTCCCAAAAAGTTGTCTAGATCTATCTTGTTCTCTAATTGGACTTAAAAATGCTAATAGCTGTATTTCATCCCTTTCTCCAAACTTAACAAAATCAAAACCCTCTATATGATAATCAAGCTCATAGCCACCTATATATCCCTTTATTCTTCTGAGTTCTTCTAGCCGAGTAACGTCCTCCTCGCTCTTTTCTTCGGTTGATTCTAATTCACAAATCTCTATTAATCTCTTGTAAACATCATGCGTATCTACAGCTAGTTCCATAGGGTTAAACTCATAAGAGAAAGAGACATCTCCTTCTATTCGCATATCCATAATTAATGTTGATAAAAATTTAAATTTCTTTAAGATTACTCCAAACCCCTTGAACATCCTCATTTTCCTCAAGCTTTTCCAGAGCCTCTTCTGCCTTTTCTAAATCCTTTCCTTCAAGTTCTTTATATGTTTTAGCTTCTTTTATTATACCAGCTTCTCTGACAACATATCCTAATCTGTTTATTTCATCTCGAACTTTGCCCCAATCTCTGTAATCAGTATATATCTCTAAACCAGGAGTTCCATTTAGGGTGGTTTCTTGTATATCTAAAATTCCTTCTATCTCCATAATATTCAGCATAACTTCCTCAGTATCATCCTTAACAAATTTGTCATCCTTTCCAAATTTATCTGATTTCTCCATATGTCCACACTTAATTACTATTAGGCCTTTTAGGTCAAAGTTCCAGGCGACACTCCCCTCATCCCCCATATTTCCTCCGACATCCTCAAAGAGTTTTCTTAATTCTGCAACAGTTCTATTCTTGTTATCAGTTAAAGTATCTACCATTATCTGGATTCCGAAGGGTCCAAATCCTTCATATGTAGAATCGTCATATATTACTCCCTCACTGCCCTCCCCTGTTCCTTTCTGAATTGCTTTTTCTATCTTGTCTTGTGGGAAACCTACTTCTTTTGCTTTATCTATATACATCCTTAAGGAAGGGTTCATATCTGGATCACCACCACCCTCTTT
>DCVX01000022.1:763-1041 GCA_002328805.1 Candidatus Dojkabacteria bacterium UBA2177 | reverse complement strand
TAAAAAAGATGTTAAGAAAATACTAAATAATGCTGTTGGATGCGTAAGAATGAGTAAAGATAAAAAGAAAACGTTTGATTATGAAAAAGAATATAGAAAAGCTATGGAGGAAAAACATCTAAAATGAAGAGACTCTACTTAGACACAAATATTTTCATAGATATATTAATAGACAGAGATTTAGACAATCTTTCTTTAAAGATGTTAACCCCATACTTAGAACATTCGCAGGTATATATGTCAGTACTCTCTGTACACATTACCTACTATTCCTTAAG
>DCVX01000022.1:0-648 GCA_002328805.1 Candidatus Dojkabacteria bacterium UBA2177 | reverse complement strand
AAGTCCTTCCAATATTCAGATAATAAAAAATCTTAGGAAATTGACCTAAACCCACTACTTTTTACCTTCACCCTCCTTCTCATCATGTTGTATTGACCTATTACCTTTGTCACTATATTCCTGGTTACTCCATTTGCTAATTTTTTCTTCTATTACTGCCCTGGGAGTTCCATATTCTTCCCTAGAATGGGCAATTATTTCATCCTTAAGTCCGAAGTGGTTGTATCTAACTGGTAGAGATTTAGCACTAAATGGAACAGAAGTCATTCCATCTATACATAATTTTACATACATGGCCCACGCATCTAGAGAAACTAAGTCATCTGCACTAACAACAGGGGAAAATTCTTTTTCAAGGATTGCTGCATCTGCAGGACTTACAACAAAAGAACCCATTGTTCCAACATTACCAAATATCGCTTGCCTTACAGTTAATGGTAATTGGTCAATATACTGGTTGGTCATAGTTAGATTAAGCTTATATTTCCTTGCTTCGGAGAGAATTTTCGCAAAAGATTCTGTAGCAAAGTTCTGGAACTCATCTACATAGAGGAAGAAGTCTTTACGCTCGTCTATTGGGATATCTACCCTCTCCATTGCTGTAGATTGTAATCTTGTTATAACCATCCCTCCTAGAAGTGAGGCTGT
>DCVX01000042.1:4523-9165 GCA_002328805.1 Candidatus Dojkabacteria bacterium UBA2177 | reverse complement strand
GGGGCAACAGTTTTTCTACAATATTGACAGTAAGTCAATGATGCCCTATACTTTAGCAGTTAATTTGTCCATTTGCTAATGTGGATTTAACGGAGAGACAAAAAACCATATTGATGGCAGTGATAAATGAGTTTATGGAAGAAGCTTCTGAAGTAGGCTCTTTAGCTCTTTTAGAAAAATATAATTTAGGAGTAAGTTCAGCTACTGTTAGGAATGAAATGGTTAAACTTATGCAATTGGGCCTTTTGGAAAAGAGCCATATCTCCTCAGGACGCTTACCAACGGATCAGGCGTTAAGGCTCTATGTCACAAAATTTCTAGACAGTAATGGACTTAATCCTCTTATTACAGTAGAAATAAGACAGGGAATTTTCAGAGACAGATTCTCTAAGGATTCTGTTGCTAAAGCAATATTAGAGATCTTGGCTAAAGAAACAGAGTCTTTGGTATTTCTAATCTTAGATGATGACGTCAGAGGATACGGTTATTCCAACCTTCTAAAGTATGAAGAGTTCAAGGATATTGATGCCATAGAAACAATATTAAACATCATCGAGGATAATGTCTTTTTACCAAACTTGGTAGAGAAATATTCAAGTTCTGGAGTCTCTCTGTTAATAGGAGAAGAAACAGGAATAGAGAATCTGGCACATTGTGCATTAGCATTTACAAGAATACCCTTCTGGGAGAAAGAAAAAGCCTATGTTGGGGTGATTGGTTCGAAGAGAATGGAGTATGGAAAAGTCCTTCAATCTTTGAAGGAAGTAAAGAATGCCTTAGAAAATTCCATGGCTGGATGGAGATAAGATAATAAAAGATTTCAATGAGTAAGAAAAAGAATGAAAACAAAAACAAGAAATTAAGTGCGGAGCAATTAGAGGAGAAGATCCGAGAGTTGGCACTCACCATAGATAAAGTAGAGGATGAAAAATTAGTGGTAGAAAACCAATTAAAGAGAGCTTTGGCAGATTATCACAATCTATTAAAGAACTCCGAGAAGAGGGATAAGCTTAGATTACAGCAAATAAAGAAGGATCTGTTTGATACAATAGTTCCTACTTTAGATGCTTTAATGTTAGCTACCATTGCTAGTAAGGATATAGAGATGGATGAAAAAGGGAAATCTTGGTTGGAAGGGATACTGGCTACCATAGAAGGAATGAAGAAAGGCTTGAAAGAGATTGGTTTTGAACAATACGTACCAGAGAAAGGAGATGATTTTGACGAAGATATACACGAAGCAATCGCAACAGTGCCAGAGGGAGAGAAAGGAAAAATATATGACACAGTTCAACCAGGATACATATTAGATGGATTGGTAGTACGACCTGCAAGGGTTGTAGTATCTAAATAGAAATTAAATTTTAATAAACAATATTATGTCTAAAATAATAGGAATAGATTTAGGAACAACTAACTCAGTCATGGCATACATGGAGGGTGGAAAACCTAATGTAATCCCAAATGCACAAGGAGGGAGATTAACTCCTTCTGTTGTTGCAGAGGATGATAAAGGAGAGATTCTAGTCGGGACTCCTGCAAAAAACCAGGCTATAACAAATCCAGAGGGTACAATTTACTCTGTTAAGAGATTGATTGGTAGACCTTGGGATGATCCTGAAGTAAAGAAGGATAAGGAGTTTCTACCTTTTGAGATGAGAAAGTCAGACAGTGGAGGTGTTGAAGTTAAAATGGGCAGTAAGTGGTATACGCCTCAAGAGATTTCTGCAAAGATTCTTGCAAAAATGAAGAAAGATGCAGAGGAATTTCTTGGGGAAGAAGTAAAAGAGGCTGTAATTACAGTCCCTGCTTACTTTGATGACTCACAGAGACAGGCTACAAAAGATGCTGGGAAAATCGCAGGTTTGAAAGTTAAAAGAATTGTTAACGAGCCAACTGCTGCGGCACTAGCATATGGAGTAGATAAGGGAAAAGACGAGAAAGTTGCGATTTTCGATTTAGGAGGAGGAACTTTTGATATCTCTATCCTTGAAATTGGAGATGGAGTCTTCGAAGTTCTTTCAACCAATGGTGACACACACCTTGGAGGAGATGATTTTGATCAGGTAATAATAGACTACTTAGCAGATGAATTTAAAGCAAAAGAGAATTTTGACTTAAGAGAGGACAGGACGGCACTCCAAAGATTAAGGGAGGTTGCGGAGAAGGCCAAGGTAGAATTGTCTACAACAGAGGAAACAGATATAAATGTTCCTTATATTACGGCAACGGATAAAGGCCCAAAGCACTTGAAAGAAAAACTAACAAGAGCAAAATTAGAGCAACTAACTGCTAACCTAATTGAGCAGACAGTTAAACCTTGTGAAAAGGCTTTGAAAGATGCTGGCCTCAAGAAAGAAGATATTAACCAAGTACTCCTAGTTGGAGGTATGACAAGAATGCCCGCAGTTGTTAAGAAGGTGGAGGAGATTTTTGGCAAAGAACCAAACAAGGGTGTGAACCCAGATGAAATTGTAGGAGTTGGTGCAGCCATACAGGCAGGAGTTTTAGCAGGAGATGTTAAGGATATTACTTTGTTAGATGTAACACCACTGTCTTTAGGTTTAGAGACTTTAGGAGGTGTTATGACAAGGCTTATTGATAGGAATACAACGATTCCTGTAGAGAAAAAGCAAATCTTTTCTACAGCGGCAGACAACCAACCAGCAGTTGAAATTCATATTCTTCAAGGAGAAAGAGAAATGGCACAAGATAATAAGACCCTAGGGAGATTTATCCTAGATGGAATTCCCCCAGCTCCTAGAGGTGTTCCTCAAATTGAGGTCACATTCTCAATAGATGCAAATGGAATTCTTAATGTTAAAGCCGTAGATCTTGCTACTAAGAAAGAACAGAAGATAACAATTACTGCATCTACTGGTCTTAAGGACGAAGAGATTGACGAGATGGTTAAAGAAGCCGAGAAGCATGCAGAGGAAGATAAGAAGAAAAGAGAAAGGGCAGAGGTAAGGAATAATGCGGACACTCTTTGCTTCAGTGTTGAGAAATTAATCAAGGAGAATAAAGATAAGATAGATGAGAAGCAGAAAGAAGAGATGGAGAAACTCTCAGAAGAGTTGAAGAAATTAATAGAGAAGGAGGACTTCGACAAGGAAGAAGTTGAGAAAAAAACAGAAGAACTCTCAGAGAAGATGCAGGAAGTTGGAAAGAAGATGTATGAGCAAGCAAGTGAGGAGGAGTCCGCAAAAGAACAAGAAGAGGAAGAAGGAGACGAGAAGGAAGGAAAAGAGAAGGAAGAGGAGGTCAAAGAGGGAGAGGTAGTAGACGAGGAGTAAGACTAAAAGATGTTGGGGGAGTCATTGGACTTCTCCGATATTTGTGGTAGCATTTATTGTTATATATGTTAATTAATATATCTCTACTGCCTTAATATGTTACAAGAATCCACCCAGAATTCTAGAGAGGGAATAAATTTATCAGCCATACAGAAATTTCTATTCAAGGGGCTATTATTTCTGCTCCCACTGGCTATTTTCCCGTTCCCTTGGGATTGGACAGAAAGAGGAATGTCTCTATTAATACTCTCAGTCTCAGTAATAATTTTGGGTTTAGAGATCATAAAACTCCTCTGGGGCGGAAGTCTTAGTATTTTAAAGAGTGTAATAGATATAGGTTTTTTTCTGATACTGTTTTCTTATTTGTTATCAACGATATTCTCTGTAGATATAAACACTAGTCTCTGGGGTATTGATGGTAGATTGGGAAGTGGACTGGTTGTATTTATTGCTGTTTTATTGGTAAGTATTACCGCAAGGGGATTTATAAAAGGAGAAAAAGATGTCCGCTCCCTTATATTTTGTTTCTTAATTGGCTTCTTTATAAATAATCTACTGAGTCTATTCTCCTTTTTTGGAGTAAATGTGTGGGGATTCATACCTGTTTATAGTGATTTATATCAAGCAGGCTTACCTCTTTTGAGGCTTGGAAGTGCTCATATTCTTGTAAACTTTATTAGTTTAATCCTTTCTCTTGGATTAATAGGAGAGTACCTAATAGCTCAAAGGGGGAAGTTAGAATTCATCTTCTCTATTATTTTAGGACTTTTTTCTGCAATAAATATCTGGGTATTTTCAATCAATGAGGGCTTGGTAACAATAGCAATTCTCTTACTCCTGTTAATAGGATTATTAATTCCAGTTTTGAAATTTATAAGGATAGATAAAGAAACTTCGAGGCAGGTCTTTCTTTTCTCTCTTATAACTGTATTCATTGTCATTATTCCAGTAATCTTTTTGCAAATCCCCAACATAAGGGAGTCTATTTTCCCAGAGGATTTAGAGATAGTTACAGAACTTTCTTTGGGTTTTGATCTCTCTTGGGTGATTTCTAGTTCAGTTATTGTTAGTGGATTCGTACAAGGTTTCTTAGGATATGGTCTTGGGACATATCCAGTTGCATATAATAAGTTTAAGCCACTAGATACTAGTGTTCTTGCTTTAGGGGACTCTACTTTCGCGATGGGAGTAAGTGAAGTTCTTACAAAGGTTACTACTGGGGGATTATTATGGTTTTTCATCTGGCTATTTGTAGGATTTTTAATAATCAGGGCTTTCGTGCAGGACCTTAAGGATGCAAGAGAAATAAACGATAAGGGGGGAGCTTGGAGACTTCTAATAATAGA
>DCVX01000042.1:0-4462 GCA_002328805.1 Candidatus Dojkabacteria bacterium UBA2177 | reverse complement strand
AGAGGCTCAGCCAACACTTGAGGATAGAGAGAATTTCATACTCACAATGGATGATTACTATTCTAAGGCTTTGTCCTTGGATAGGAATAACCCACTTTATAATAGGAAGAAGACTCTTATTTTGTTAGAACAGTTGAGCATTGTTACTGAGGCTTATTCTCAAATAGACGAAGAAGATACGGAGCAGAGAGATCAATATCTCCAAGCTATTATGGCTCTTAAGAGCAATACGGTGGAGTTTGCAAGAAAAACGACGGATATCTCTCCAGCAGTTTATGCTAACTGGTTAACGAGATCTACAGTCTACACTGGGTTGGTAGGACTAGGATTTAATGAGCATATTCCAGATGCTACTAACTCTTTGGAGTTAGCCATTACCTTAAATCCTCTTAATTACGAGCTTTACTATACACTTGCCCAGGTTCATATAGTCAAGGGAGATCAGGAGACAGCTCTGCAGTATTTACAAGGGGTCCTTCAGATTAATCCTAGACATATTCCTTCTATACTCCTAGTCGCAGACTTAAGTAAAGAAGCAGATGATTTGGAAACATATGCAGCTTACCTTCAGGCAGCAAAACTGATTCTTGAACAAGAAGAAGCCACAGAGTTAGATCTCTACCTAGAGATAGTTACTGCTCTCGAAGAAGTTGATGCTGGGGATGTAGAACTTCCAGAGGACTTGGATCTTGAAGGCACTGAAGGAGAGGAAGGTCTAGAAGAATTACAAGAGAGTCGAGAAGAGGAAACATTAGATTCAAATTTAGGGGATCTCTAAATAATAAGGTTTTCCTCTAAATAGACACAAAGAATTTATCTCAATATCTCTATCTATATTTTCTCTAAGGGCTAAGGACATTGCTTCTAAAGTTGCTCCTGTCGTTATTACATCGTCCAGTATTGTTATGCTGGAATATCCCACCAGAGAGAAATCGTTTCTAAGAGTAAAAGTATTTTCCCTAATCTCTTTCCTCTCATCTTTGTCCCGTAAAGCTTGATGTCCATAACTCTCTTTTCTTTTTACTAAGTCTTCAACAAATGGAAGATTGAAAGCATTTGCAACTTTTCGTGCTATTTCAGTTGTTTGGTTAAAGCCTCTCTCACGTAATCTACTTTTTGTTAAAGGTACATTTGTCAAAATCGTTCCTTCCAGCTGTCTGTCAAAAGTAGACCTCTTAATACTCTCAATAAAAACTTCAACTAAAGTTTCTGAAATACTCTGAACATAATTGTACTTATATTTTTTCAAAAGGATAGAGGATAGGGAATTGTATTCCCAGGCAACGAAGACATGATGAAAAGACCTATTTCCTCTTTCCTCTCTACACTCATAATGTGTTTTGTAATTGGGGGAGAGTTTCCGACATATATAACACTCTGGAAGATTTCTTTTAAAAAGTTTTTCACAACGGCTACAAAGGTAGTCCCCCTTTTTCTTACATATACTACAACTTTTTGGGTATAGGGAGTCCAACAAGTTAATCATTTCTCATTCTCCCAAAGTAAAATGAAAAATCTCTTAAATTCTTGCTAGAATATTGCTCTCATTGATAAAAACCCAAGATTAAATTATTATATATCCATACCCAATACTTCTAGATTATGTTAAAAATTCTTAAACAAAAAAACAGCGTTCCATTTGTAATGCTTCTTCTGCTCATTACAAAAATTCTCGGATTTTTAAAGCTAAGAACAATAGCCCAACTATTTGGAGTCTCTCATGAATTAGACATCTTCTGGGCGGCTTTTACTATCCCAGATATGTTATTTATGCTTCTAGTGGCAGGTTCTATAAATGCGGCAGTCATTCCTACTTTTTCAGAGATATTAAGAAAAGAGGGCAAAGATTCTCTAAACCAATTCTTTAACCATTTAATGGTTATTATTTCGTCTCTATTTATTTTTATTGCAATTATTCTCTTTATTTTTACCCCTCAGTTAACAACATTCCTGATAGAATCTGACATCTTACAGGATTTCCTAAAGTTTGGAGAAAGAATTGGTCCTGAGGATTTTGATTTATTTGTCTCTTTAACAAGGATTATGATGCTATCCCCAATATTCCTGGGGATTAGTAGTTTAGTCACAGGTTATCTCCAAGTAAGAAAACAATTCTTTGTAACCTCTCTAGCTCCACTATTCTACAATTTAGCAATGATAATAGGTTCTGTAGTTTTGGTTGTAGGATTTGATATGGGGGTTGAGGGAATTGCAATTTCAGCAGTATTAGGTTCTCTTATGCATCTTATCGTCCAGATTCCCAGATTTAAGAATTACTATGATGGTCGTCTTAGATTCGGTATCACACCTTTAATTGAGGGATTAAGAAATAGTAAAACAATGCAAGCCGTTAGATTGGCTTTACCTAGAACAATTGCGGTTTTAGGGGAAGAAGTAAACACTGTAGTCAATACATTAATCAGTTTCTCACTTGCGGCAGGTGCTCTTAGTGCTTACAAGTTTGCTGTAAGTTTACATCTGTTTCCAATAAACATTATTGGGAGTGCAATCGCACAAGTTGCCTTGCCCAATCTTGCTGAGAGCTGTGACGACGAGGATAAATATTGTAAGGTTCTCAATAGTTCTATACAGAAAGCTCTGTTTTTGGTATTGCCAATAGTTTCTGTATTAATAGTTTTAAGACTACCCATTGTTCGTCTTGCTTATGGGGTAGGAGCCTTTGATTGGAGGGCTACTATTTTAACTGCTTGGTGCCTTGTTCTACTCAGTTTCTCCGTGATAGGACAGAGTGTAGTTCAGATTCTACTAAGAGCATTCTATGCCCTTAAAGAGACATGGTTACCATTGGTCGCTATTACTATTGGGATTGTTGTTAATATCGGATTTGCTCTTCTTCTCACGAATTTTTTCAGTCACTATTACGACTGGAGACCAATTCTTGAACAAATGTTTATACAGATTCGGGATGTTAATGGTGCAGGATTCGCTCCTGTCTTCGAATCCTTTATAAAAGATTCTCTAAGATGGGCTACTACAAGAGGAACTTCTGATCTTGCTGTAGGTGGTTTATCTCTTAGCTTAAGCATTTCTTATCTTGTAGAAATGGTTGTTTTAGCTTTTCTGCTGAATACTAAAATGAAGGTTATTACTTGGAAGAAAACAATTGTTCCTTCTCTGAAGAAGGCAATTAATGCCTCTCTAATGTGCTTGGGTATGTACTTTGTTTTTAAGCTTTTTGACTTCCAATTAGATACTACTAGGACAATCTCTATTGTTATCTTAACGGTAATAACGACAATGTATGGTTTCCTCTCTTATTTTATAGGCTGCAAAGTCTTTAAAATTAAAGAAGTGGCCCTGTTAGAAGGAATTGTTGAAGATATTAAAGAGAATTTATTTAGAAGAAAGAAAAGAAAAGTCGATGTTCAAGAAGGTATTTAAAACTCTCTTCAGGTTGTTTCTTGTTGTAATGTCCGTACTTGTTATAATAGGTCTTGTCTCTTATCACAGATACGCTAAATGGAAGGAAGATGAGCTATCTAAAGAAGAAATAATTTGTATTTCAGATATTACAAAAGAGTCTTCTGAGGGTGAAAATTTGGAGGCTGTTATAGAGGATAAAATAAAGCAATTTGTACTGTCAGACACTAAAACAGACTTTATTGTCTTAACAGAGGAGGAAATGTTACATCTATTTTCAGAAAATTTCATGGAGGAAGGTGATGTAAAAGTTGAGAATATCTGCATAAAACCGTCAAAAGGAGTTTGGCAACTATATCTTAAAAGTAAATATAAAAAGATATCTCTTCCTTGGTTAGTTTTAGATATTGTGAAAGACAATATTAAAACAGCTGAAGTATATATTAGGGAAGTACATGTTGGAGATTTAGAACTTCCAACCTTTCTGCAATCTCGAGTAAGAGAGGATCTCAACAGGGGGATATCGGATGGAATCGTAATGCTTAATGAAAACAATTTTCTCGGAAGAAGGATAGATAACATTGAATTACTAGAAGATAGGGTTGTATTCAAGGGCACAAGGTAATCCCTTTTGAACCTGTATTCACCTGTATTCATTAGAGACTTGAAGATGGTCGGCTCTCTATGATACAATTCTTTGGCAATCGTTAAATTAATCTGCTAAAAAATTATGGCAAAAAGTATAAAAATAAAGCCCCTTGGAAACAGGGTCTTAGTAAAACCTGATGAGGTAGAAGAGAAAACATCAGGAGGATTAGTTCTCCCACCTAGTGCTAGTGAAGATCAGAGGCCTGAAACAGGCACTGTTGTTAAACTAGGAAAAGGGAAAGTTGATGGAAAAGAAGTTTCTTTTGAAGTTTCTGTAGGAGACAGGATTTATTTTAAGAAATATTCTCCAGATGAGATTTTAATAGACGGAGATAAGTACTTCTTACTAAACGAAGAAGATATTCTTGCAATTGTTAAATAATTAAATTTATTAGTTTACTAAAATGGCAAAGTCAATAATATATAACGAAGA
>DCVX01000002.1 GCA_002328805.1 Candidatus Dojkabacteria bacterium UBA2177 | reverse complement strand
TGTATCATCTTCTCTAATCTCCTCTCTAAATATCTTTAGAATATCCCCTTCGTCTAATCCTTCACTCATAAGCATTATTGATATTCCTGTTTCTTTATCTCCTTCTAAAATTGCTTTCTGAATAGGAACAGCCCCTCTATATTTAGGAAGTACGGAGAAATGTATATTTATACAACCATACTCTGGGTAATCTAAAAATTCTTTAGGAATAATCTCTCCAAAAGCTTTACAGATAGCAATCTCAGGCATATATTCTTCCAAAACCTTAATATAGTTCTCTTTCTTCTTTTCCGTATGAACAACAGGAATATCATTCTTTAAGGCATATTTCTTAACCTCACTAGGTGTTAATTTCTGTTTTCTTCCAACAGGCTTGTCTGGGGTAGTTATCACACACACAACATCAAAGAAGGGATCCTTGTGTAAAACTTTAAGAGTTTCTAAAGATTCCCATGCTGTACCTAAAAATATTGTTTTCATACTCCAATTTTACTCAATTAATGCCTAAATTGCTATATAATACACCTGTAACTATGAAAATAGATGAATTCAAATACAATTTACCAAAGGAATTAATAGCACAATACCCTCCAGAAGAAAGGGGAACGAGTAATCTCTTAGTTTTAGATAGAGAGAATGGAAAATTCGAAGACAGAAAATACTACAATGTCTCAGACTATATTAAAAAAGGTGATGTAGTAGTTCTAAATGAGACGAAGGTCTTAAATTCTAGAACATATTTTTTAACACCAAAAGATAAGAGGGTAGAGGTTCTCTTTCTGGAGGATTTGTCAAAAGGAGATTGGTTTGTCCTAATTGGGAGGGCTAGGAATGTAAAGATTGGAGATGTGCTAGTGCATGAGGAGAGTTATGATACAAAGATTCTTATTAAACAAAGGAAGAAGAATGGCTTTATAGTAAAGTTTGAAAAGGAGAATGCTTATGAACTGTTTGAAAATTATGGACATACTCCGCTTCCACCATATATGAATAGAGAAGATATAGAAAGTGACAAAGAGAGATATAATACTGTTTTCTCAAATATTCCTGGTGCCGTAGCTGCCCCTACTGCTAGCCTAAATTTAACAGAGGAGATCATAGAGAAGATTGAGGCTAAAGGGGCAGAGATTGTTAAGATAGATCTAAGAGTCGGTTGGGGAACATTTGCCCCAATAAGAGAGGAAGATATAGAGGAACACCAGATACATGAAGAACATATTGAGATAAGTGAGGAAACAGTTTCAGTTATAAACAAAGCCATCTTACAAGGTGGAAGGGTATGGGCCTTTGGAACTACTGTTGCTAGGACTTTAGAAAGTGTTGCTTACAAAGAGAAGCAGGGTGGAAAGTATTTGGTAAAATCATACAGTGGTTACACAGATCTTTATATATATCCAGGATATGAATGGAAAATCGCAGATATTTTGGTAACAAACTTTCATATGCCAGACTCTTCTCTTATTCTTTTAGTAAGTTCTTTTGCAGGAAAAGAGAATATTAAACGAGCATACCAGCATGCAATAGGTAATAAATATAAATTCTTGAGTTATGGAGATAGTATGTTAATAGGAGATAATTTAATAGAGGAATAGAAAATGACAGTAGACCAATTAAAGAAAAAGAATTTCTTTATGCCAGATGCAACAAGAGGTGCTGTTAGAAATCTAACTACGAAGCAACTTGAAGAAACGGGAACAGAAGCAATTGTTACAAATACACTACATCTTCTTATTCATCCAGGCCCAGATGTCGTTTCTGAATTAGGGGGTATTAAAGAAATGATGGGTTGGAAAGGACTAGTCCTAACAGACTCTGGTGGTTTCCAAGTCTTTTCCTTAATTCATTCTGGAAAGTGGAGGGGAAAAGTCCACCACGATGGTGCTACATTTCAATCACCTAAGGAAGGGAACACTTATGAATTGACTCCGGAAAGTACCATAGATATACAGATGAAGATAGGTTCAGATGTAATGGTAACTCTAGATGATTGTAGGGATTCAGAAATAACAAGAGAGGAAGCAGAGGAGTCTGTTAAGAGAACAATAGAATGGGCCAAAAGAGGGAAGGAACATTTTGAGAAAGAATATGGCGGGACAGCAAAAACAGGTAAATTACTCACCTGTGTTGTTCAAGGTGCTAAATATTTAGATTTAAGAGAAAAATGTGCAAATGAGTTAGTTAAAATAGGTTTTGATGGTTACAACTTTGGGGGTTATGTTGTAGATAAGAACGGAGATTTGGTTTTAGATGAGATGAAAGCAGTTATAGAAAATATTCCTAAGGATACCATTAGATATGCAATGGGGGTTGGAAAACCAGAGGATATAATTGCGGCAAATAAACTAGGCTACAATCTTTTTGACACAGTCTTAGTTACTAGAAATGCTAGACATGGAACCCTATATACTTCCCAAGGAGAAATTAAGGTAGGTAATAGCAGTATGGCTTTAGATAAGTCTCCAGTAGATCCAAGCTGTGGCTGTGAATGTTGCACTAACTACACAAGGGCATACATACATCATATGTTTAAGGCTGGGGAAGCTACTGCTCAAACTTTAGCTACAATACATAACCTTACCTACTACCAAACTCTTATAAAAAAGCTAAATTCCTCTCTCATTGAGGAAAAATATTAAAAATGATATCATTGTAAAAGTCTTTAAGAAAGACGCTTTTGGTAATTGAAAGTTTTGAAATTTATATATATGGAATTTAAATCAAATACAAAACAAGTGTGTTTGTGGGGAGCGGTGAGCTCTCTTTATTCTCCAAAAGTGTCTAAATAAAGGCCAGTTTAAATTTAACAGTCAGATACATGGAAACAGTATTGTTTGTTGTTGTCGCGGTAATAGTGACGGCAATAATAGTAACTCTAGTTCTAAAGTACCTATTTAATTGGGTAAACATAAATGATATTCCTTCAAAAGTAATTGAAGAAGCTGCAGAGAAGCTAATGAAGGAGAAATTTGACAGAGCAGAGAGTGAGATCGCAGAAATGAAGAAGAGGGAAGAACAGAGGATGAAGAGTGTTCGTAGAGAGAACACTGAGCATGAGGAGATGCTTATCGAAAGAGAAAAGAAATTAAACAAAAGATCTAAATTGCTTGATGAGAAAAGTGATGAGTTAGAAGCAGAGGATGCAAAGCTTAAGCAGGGTCTAAAGAGTCTTGAACAGACTAGAATCCAGTTAAAGGATCAGTTGGAAAAGATTTCTAGTTTATCTAGGGAAGAAGCAAGAGAGAAATTGATGAAAGAGATCGACCAAGACCTTAGTGAATATAAGGCTAGAAAGATAAGAAGTGCAGAGAAGATGATAGAGGCAGAAGCGGATGAGAAGGCTCAGAAGATTCTTGTTGAATCGATGCAGAGGATTGCAACAGACTATGTGGGAGAGACTACTACCAAGGTAATTAAGGTAGATGATGACAAGGTCAAAGGTAGAGTTATCGGTAGGGAAGGTAGGAATATTAGGGCATTTGAACAACTAACTGGAGTGGATGTCATCGTAGATGAATCTCCAGATGCAATTGCATTGTCATCATTTGATCCTTTAAGAAGAGAAATAGCATATGTCGCTATGACTAAATTGATAGGAGATGGGAGAATACACCCAGGTTCTATAGAAGAGGCTGTTCAAAAAGCTAAGAATGAAATTTCTAAGGAAATCAAGAAGAATGGACAGATTCTTTCTGACGAAGCAGATTGGCCAGATATAGATATTGGTTTGCTAAAGCTAATAGGAAAGATGAAGTACAGAACCAGTTATGGTCAATCACTTATGTCTCACACAATAGAGGTTATTCGTTTAGCTGAAGTTTTGGCTGTGGAGATTGGAGCTGATGTTCAATTGGTAAAGAGGGCTGCTTTACTACATGATGTAGGCAAGGTTCTTACTCACAAAATAGATAGTCCTCACCACCATATCTCAGGGCAGGTCGCTAGAAAGTATGGCTTGGATGAGAAGCTTGTGAATGCTATTGAGGCACACCATCTAGATATTGAAGCTATATCTCCTGAAGCAGTTGTTATATATTTGGCAGATGCAATATCAGGCTCTAGACCAGGTGCTAGAAAGGATAGCTATGAGCAATATATCCAAAGGATAGAAGGTATTGAGAATGCAGCAAAGGATATTGGTAAAGATAAAATAGATGAAGTATTTGCTATTAAGGCAGGAAGAGAAATTAGGGTAATAGTTAAGCCCAACTTAGTTTCAGACGATGAAGCTAAGGTCATGGCGAAGGATATTGCTGAAGAAATTGAGAAGAATCAGAGTTACCCAGGTAATGTTGAAGTTACTGTAATTAGGGAAACTAGGGCTACAGGAGTAGCAAAATAGGAATATTTTGCCTATCTTCTAGTATTTAGTGCTATAGGGGGATATTCAGAAAGGATATCCCCTTTTAATATTTTATTGAACAAAAATTTTAAGGAATCCCATTGTAAAAGCATTATTTAATCTGCATGACCTAAAAAGTCCTTTGTAACGGCGTTTTTGGCCACTCTAGTCTAATTGTAGATAAATGTTTGACCCAATATATTGAATAAACTTTTAATTCATTAAAAATCCTTTCTATAACAAACTTTTTGAACAACTTGGTCAGTATCCTATAATAAAAGGGCTTATTGACTAAACTCTTTATATTGCTTATTTTATTAGTGGATATACACAAATTCTTCATATTAGGTTTTTGTGTATAGTATCTCTAAGAAAGGAGGCATTATGAAATGTTAAAGAAAGATTTAGTAGATAAAATAGCAGAGACTGGCTTGACCAAGAAGCAAGCAAGTGACGCTTTGGACGCAACGTTAGACGCTATCACAGAAGCTTTGAAGAAAGGAGATCATGTCCTTTTGACAGGCTTTGGTAAATTTGAAGTTAGAACAAGAGCAGCTAGGACAGGAATTAACCCTAAGACTCTTGAGAAGATTCAACTTCCAGCAACAAAGGTTCCTGCATTCAAACCAGGAAAAGTTCTTAAGACTGCTGTGAAGTAGTAAAGCCGGTATTTCTTTGTAAAGAAGAAGTGCTCTTTAGAAATGGACCCGAAAGGGTCCCTTTCTCTTTTTTTCTAGAATATACAAGATTTTATTGAGGTTCTCTCTTCACTTCTATCCTCAAATATTCTAAACTGTAATGTATATGATTAAACTCAAAAGTTTCTTTGTCCCAACTAAAGAGAATCGTCAGAAACCATTCCTTCTTAATAATATCGCTGTTATTACCTATACTTTCGTTTTGGTTTTTGTAAACAGTTTTGGTGGTTTAATCGGTTTAAGTGAGGTAGAAGCAAGTTCCATAACCCCAGAGAATATTATCACTCTTACAAATCAAGAGAGATTGGGCTATGGTCTTAATACCCTAAGTACAAATGCACAACTATCCGCAGCTGCATTAGCAAAAGCAAACGACATGTTTGAAAAACAATATTGGGACCACTTTGGGCCTAATGGGGAATCCCCATGGCAATTTATCCGTGCTGCAGGATATAACTATGTTTATGCTGGAGAAAATCTTGCCAAGGGCTTCAAAACCGCAGAAGGTGTCCATGAAGCATGGATGGCAAGCCCCACGCATAAGGCAAATATTGTAAGTGGAAATTACA
>DCVX01000003.1 GCA_002328805.1 Candidatus Dojkabacteria bacterium UBA2177 | reverse complement strand
AAATGTTCATTGCCTCAGAAGAAAACAGAAACATATTCTCAAGACCATTCCCTCTACTCTCTGCACCACAGGAACCTAGAACTGAGGAAAGTCCGCTAAACGGAATGCTTTTTTCTAAAAAAGAGATGGATAAAATGATGGGCAGAAGACCCGTTGCCGTTATGATAAACAATCATGTAGATGCAAGACCTCTCTCAGGATTAAATAGTGCAGATATTGTAATAGAAGCAAATGTAGAAAGTGGGATAACAAGATTGCTAGCAATTTTCTGGAGCAAAGCACCCGAGAAGGTCGGTCCAATTAGAAGTTTAAGACAGAACTACTTAGAATGGGCAAGTGAATATGATCCATTACTAATCCATGATGGGTGTGCAGACACAAACGACCCAAGAACCAATGCTTGTGGCAATGTATATACTTACGGAATTAAAACAATTACTACGATAGGAGCATGGAGATCTAATGAGGGAGGAAGAGTTGCACCACACAATGAATACAGTTCAGTGACAAATGCTTGGAACTATGGTGAAAAGATGAGCTTGGACAAATTCCCCTCCACCATAGACAGTTGGAACTTCAAGAGAGACGCAGATATTAAAGATCGGGGAGATAAAACACATATAAAAACTGTCTTTCATACAAGACTTGCAAACGGAGGTCTTTATGATGCCGAATGGGTATATGACAAATCCACGAATAGTTACTTTAGAAGAATCGGAGCAAGACCAGACATAGATGCCGAGACCAAGACACAAGTTACGGCAAAAGTTGTAATAATCCAAGAAGTTAAAGTCGTTGCTTCTGGAGATGATAAGGGTCGTCTAATAACTACAACTATCGGGCAAGGTAATGCAAAAATCTTACAAGATGGGAAAATAATAGATGCCACATGGAAAAAGCCCTCCAGAACTGCCAGAACGATGTATTTTGACTCTTCTAATAACCCAATTCAATTTAACCGTGGTAGGATATGGATAGCAATGATTCCACATTCTGACGGCGAATTTGCTATAATTGAGCAATAATATTAAGCAGGTTGGGGAACTATGCTGAAAAATATATTCATCTCTAAAGTAAGAGTAAGTATTTTAAAAACATACTTAACAGATTTTAATGCCACCTTCCATGTAAGAGGTTTAGTCAGGGAACTAGATGAGGAGATAAATGCAGTCCGAAGAGAATTAATAAACCTCGAAGAGGCAGGGATACTAAGATCCAGAAAGGAAGGAAACAAGTTGGTCTACAGGGTAGACCCTACATGTCCCATATTATGGGAACTAAGATCCATGTTCTTCAAAGAAGCTCCAATTGGTCAAGCACTTACTAAACTCGCTAAAGAGATAGAGGGGATTAAGGTAATAATATTGACAGAGAGTTATATCAACCAAAAGTATGAGAACAAAACAGATGTTGATTTACTATTCATTGGAGACATGAAAGTCAGAGATCTTTCCGCAGCAATTAGTGAAATAGAAAAAGAGATGGAAAGAGAGATTCGCTTTAGTGCAATTAAGATGGAAGATTATCACTTTGCTAGAAAAAAGAAAGAACCGTTCTTGATGAATATTCTAGAAAAGGATAAGATAATTATGTTTGGTCAAATATCTGATCTACTCTAGAATGAACTTGAAAATCAATTTCAAAATAAAACCTGTCCTAGATTACATCCTCGTTATTCTTGTAACTTCCCTCGCTATAACTTCGGGATTAATAGCATTACCGTTGACTGAGAAGATTTCTGAAAGAACAACCTTTGACCTTCTAACAAAAGATGAATACTATTCCTCTGCGGAATATTATCTCTCACTAGAAACCACAGATCTAAAAGAAGTGGAGGAAACAAGAAACATATTATTCAAGAGACTGAATAGTTTTGGTGTAGAAAAAGTCTCCATACAAAAAATAGGTCAAGATTCCACTACCACGACTCTAAGAATTGTAGTTAATACAACAAGAGAACTAGGTTTTGTTAGAGAATTAATAATAAACAAATACGATTTTAAGATTGTTGAGAAAAAAGAGGATGTAGACTTTTTCGAAAATGAAGATCCCTATGCTTACCTATATCCTGACAATTACAATGATACAGAGTGGGACAGTTCAAATTTCAGAAATGTGCATATAACAGAGTTAAGAACTACAGACAATAGCTATTCTAACTTCGCAATATTTAAGCCTTGGCCCAATAAACAGACAGCATTCAACAAGTTTCTCGACAATCATAAGGGGGATTATGTCGGTGTAAGTACTGATGGTTCAGTGATGCCATATCTTGTCCCACTAGAAGGAGACAACCTTTTTGCAGTTCCACTACCAGTCGAAGATGAAACTCAGGTCGAGGCCATCTCTATTCTGTATAACTCAGGACATATCCCAATCAATTATTCCATGATAGAAGAGAACAGGTTAGACCCTCAGACAATAAATATTGACCACATTAAAATTAGCATCGCCTTATTTGTATCACTAATCCTCGTTTACCTAATCATACTACTTACAAAAAATGCAACCTTGGAAATGCTCTCAATTCCATTCTTGGCAACACTCCTAACTTTAAGCATATATATAAGTGTCTTAAAATTCTTAAATATTCCAGTAGATACTTTCCTACTACCAATAATTGGGATTATAATTGCGACTTTAATCAAGATAGTTAGTGCAAATGACGACTCTGTTTTCTACATTGAAGGAGCATTTTTAGTTACACTTTCCGTCATTCTACTATTCGGCTACGGGTATATAGAAATCTTGGCTAGCCATCTATTCCCACTCATAGTACTAAGTAAGCTATCTTTAATAATATCTGCTTGGTATATAAATAAAGTAAAGAGAATTTAATATGGAGATATTTATAAATCTTTGGAACAATTGGACAAATATAGAGAAAATAAACACCTTATCTATATATCTCTCATTGCTTATACTCTTACCACTGCTCGTTAAGGTTGTAACTAAGAATAACAAACTCTTTCTTTTCTCAATACTATCTCTGCTTTCCAGTGCATTAGTAACTCTTCTTGGCATAACATTCCTAAGTGTAGCTTTTAACTACACCATAACCTACATATTCCTACTCACCCCAATCATTGTTATTTTTATCAACCTCCTGAATGTTGGTTCCTCAATCGGTTATTACCAATTAAACAAGAAAAACAAAAATTTCAATATAAACGACCTTAAAAGAGAATATATACAAGATTCGATGTATCTAACAATATTTCTAGTTCTACTCTTCTCTGCATTATCCATATTTGTTACATCTACCTTCTTAGTCTTCATTCTTCTCTCAGGTGCAACCAGTGTTGCAACAATCTGGGTTAATTACGCCCTTTTCTACTACATAATAAAATGACCACCAAAGGACCTAAGCTTGATTCAATCCCAACAATAGTAATTGCTGGACCAACTGCAAGTGGTAAGTCCGACCTTGCTCTTAGATTGGCAAAAAAGATAGACGGAGAAATAATAAATGGTGACTCTAGACAAGTATACAAAGAGCTCTCTATTGGAACCGCAAAGCCTTCAAAAAAAGAAAGTTCCGTTGTTCCCCACCACCTCTATGACTACATATCTGTAAGAGAAGATTACAATATTTACAGGTACCAAAAAGATTTTAATAAGTTGTTAAAATCCTTTCCTAAAAAAAGGATCCCAATCCTAGTAGGAGGTTCTGGGTTATACATAGACTCTGTAATATTTAACTACGAACTGAAAGAAGAAAAAACAAGTAAAGAAGAAAGGGAAAAAAGAGAGAGATTAAATAAACTAAGTCTTAAAGAGTTACAAAAATTAGTCTCAGATATCGACCCCAAGCTTTTGAAAAAGTTAAACAGAAGTGACAGAAACAATCCAATAAGATTAATCAGGGTTATTGAAAGAGAGGGAGAGATTTTAAACAAGAGAGAACCTAAAAAACATAAATATTTTGTAATAGATTTAGACAAAAAACTATTAAACAAAAAGATAGAGACAAGGGTAGAAAAAATGTTTGAAATTGGCTTACTAGAGGAAAATGAGAAACTAAGAGAGGAAGGATTAGAAAAATATCCTGCCCTTAATACAATCGGCTACCAAGAATTTACTTCATACTTTGAGGGTAATTGTTCATTGGAAGATGTTAAGAGGAAGATTATAAAAAATACAAAAGAGTATGCCAAAAGACAAAGGACTTGGTTTAGAAAACACAACCATGCAATCTGGACTAATGATTACAATTTGATATTAGAGGAATCACTGAAATTTATTAAAACCTGATACTCACCATCCTTACTTTTTACAAGCTTCAATTCATTTACAAAAAACTGGATTTTGTTAATATCCAATTTCTTTGTTACTACAGAAAGATCTCTACATATGTTTGCATACTCTTGGTCTGTTAACTCTTTACTAACCCTCCCCAAAGTTAAGTGTGGAATAAAATTGCCATCATCCTGAAGATTGAGAAGATTTCTTAATTCTAAATAAAGTTTTCTCATCTCCTCTCCACCTTCTAACAGATCCATATATATTAACTCTTTGTATTTCCTATTAATTCCCAATTTAACTTTATTAAATCTTACCTTGAATCTAGTTAGAGAAAAACTTTTAAGCTTATATTTAAAGAAGAGTCTTTTGTAAAACGGNNATATCAAAGCCATCAAAAACTTTTCCAACTTCAACAACAACTTTCTTTATTTGGTCTACTGTTGCTTTGTCTGGAAATATCCCTAAAAAAAAGTTCATCTCTATATAAAATCCTATTTTAATTTCCTACTTCTATTTTCTTTATCCCTCCCATATATTTCCTCAATACTTTGGGAACCACAATACTACCATCTTCCTGTTGATAGGTTTCTAATATTGCAACCATAAGTCTGCTAGTAGCTAATCCTGAGGCATTGAGTGTATGTAGATACCTTATCTCCCCATCTTCTCCTCTGTACCTCATATTTCCTCTTCTTGCTTGGTAATCTCGAACATTGGAAATTGAGCTAACTTCGTAATATTGTTCTATGCTTGGAATCCATACTTCAACATCATATGTCTTTGCTGCTGGGGCACTACAATCTCCTGCTGCTAATTTTACTGCCTTGTAATGTAGGCCTAATTTCTCTACTAGATCCTCTGCCCTCTCCCTTAGTTCTTCTAAAGCTTCCTCAGATTTTTCTTCGGTAGTAAATTGGTACATCTCTACCTTATTAAATTGATGCATCCTTATTAACCCCTTTTCATTTGCCCTATAACTTCC
>DCVX01000007.1:12937-17073 GCA_002328805.1 Candidatus Dojkabacteria bacterium UBA2177 | reverse complement strand
GAGCCTCTTATAACACTCTATGCAACTACGGAAACAAGAATGGGCGGAGCGAAGGGGTTACTTAATATAGACAGATTATATACCTTTAAATAATAAATATATTCGTGTACTAGACAGGATATTACCTTCTTAATGTTGCACTCTTAGTTGGAAGATTCCCTTCCATGCTTCTTCTCTCTTTTCTCCCCCTTCTGTCTCTTTATTAGAATTGAGATAAATGAAATTATTGCTATTAGTGCAACTAGTACCAAGAAGATAGGCAAAGTAACAAGGATTGCTTTTCCTAATGTTGTTGTTTTCAATGCTGTGCCAACAAAGGAGCCAATGTTTGGCTCTTGAGAGTCTCTTATTTCTCCTGAAGAAGTGTAGTCAGAATAGGTCTTTAGTGTTTCTAAATCTACCTCATCTGTAACACCATACACTTGTACCACGAAACCTTCTGTTGTTAGATCAACAATGTCATTAGCTGAATATATCTTGATATTAGACAAGGAATCATCATTAAAGACCTCCCATAAGATTCTATCTACCATCTGGCCAATCTTTATATTTGAACTTTCAAAAGTAGGATCTACTGAAAGCCACCCGTAATCTGGAACCCATATCTGAACCCATTGATGTCTTACTTGGTTATCTGGTGCAATCTCTCTTAAATTAGCATATCCCAGTGCTGCCCTTGATGGAATTCCTTGTGCTCTTAGGAGAGAAATCATTACATCCGCATATTCCATACATACAGAAGGACCTCCCAGGAGAGCCTCCTTAGCACCAATTCTTGTGTTTTCAGAGGTTGCTTTATTCTGATCATACTCTAATTTATCGTTAACATATTTGTAATTAGCTTTTATCACATCAAGAAGTGTTCCTTGGTCTTGTAAGAGTGTCTTTGCCTCTTGTTTTATATATTCATCATTAATCTCCCAATATTCTGTAGGAGAAAGATACCGTCTGATATATTCGCTACCTTTTATTTGTGCGAAGTAATCCTCTAAAGCCATATCGAAGGTTTTAGATTGTTCCTCAAGACTATCTTGTTCGACCGAGATATATCCTGTTATCTCAATCTTCCCCTCCTTATTTGCTGGAATCTCGAAAAGAGCTAAAATATTGCCTTCTTCATCTATATATATATCCTTTGGAGTAGGGGAAATATTCTCAAGATAGACTCTTTGGTTTGTTTCTGCAAATTCTCTTGGCAAAGATATCTCGTAAACATTTGTAGATAAAGCGTTAAAGAGGTTAGAATATTTCTCTGGTATAAAGTTATCTGTCTGTGGAGTAGTGTACTCTAGGCTGAATTTGTAGAGTACAGAAGTTCCAAATTCTAGTGAAGGAGAGGCACCGATTCTATCTGCTTGGTTAAATTCAAAATACTGCTTCCCCTTCTCCTCTCTTTTTTTATATTTGGGATAGGCTTTAGCAAGTGTAGGAATATCTTCGTCAACCACTATGGTGAAATTGTAGTGAAAGATTGTTAGTGTTCCAGTTTGTTCGTCGGTATTTTCAAATACTGTATCTGTCGGAAGAGATGACCCGATTATGTTAACAAAATCTCCAATTTTAAGAACATAGTCATGTGTCTTGTACTCAAGAATTATATGGTAAGGGGAATTAGATGTTGTTGTTCTGTAGTTTGGGACTGTCACATAAATCCCCTCTCCAATACTATTCTCTTCTATTGAGTAATTTATGTTATTCCCATTTGAATCTTTAACACTTTGGCTTTCTAGTTTGTACTTTCTCTCTGCTCTAATTTCTTCCTCGGAGTTGTCAGCAATATCTGGAATATGGAAGATTTTCTCTCCACTGGCAGGAAAGTAATATGTGCTATTTTTGACTCTTCTTATATATTCCGTTGTCACGGTAGCAAAGTCATCTCCTGTTGAATAGTTAACTTCTGTATTTGTATCTATAACGAAATCTTCTTCTTGGGCATTAACAACAGAGGTTGAAGGGGCAAGGAAAGATAGCAAAATTATAGATAAGAGGATATTTTTGAATCTGTTTTTCATTATTAGGGCAGTAAATTAATCTAAAGATTATGTCATTAGTTTATAAACTACTGTATACATTATATATATCATATCATCAATAATTATTATATAATCCCTTTATGTCAATTAAACAATCACATTCATATTCTCTAGGTATAGTGGGATTACCAAATGTAGGGAAGTCAACAATATTTAATGTCTTAACAAAGATGTCTGTTCCAGCAGAGAATTTTCCTTTTTGCACAATAGATAAAAATGTTGGGATAGTGCAGATACCAGATGATAGATTGGAGAAATTAGCAAAGCATTTTAATGCAAAAAAGGTAGTTCCCTCTATGATGAAATTTGTAGATATTGCAGGATTAGTAAAAGGAGGCTCCAAAGGTGAGGGCTTGGGTAACCAGTTTCTTTCACATATTAGGGAAGTAGATGTAATTATGTATGTTCTGAGAGGTTTTGAAAGCGAGAAGATAACACATGTCTATGACCGAATAGATCCCCTAGAGGATTACGAGATTGTACAATCAGAATTAATTCTAAAAGATATGGAGAGTGTTGAAAAAAGAATTGCGAGTTCTGAAAAGATGAAGAGAATAGGAGATGAGAAGGCAGGGATAGAAGTGGAATTATTAGAGAAAGTATTAGAAAAGCTAAATGAAGGAATCCCTGTAATAGATATGAAGCACAATCCTGAAGAGAAAGAGATTCTGGAAGAACTATCTTTACTTACTAACAAAAAGAGATTCTTCATATTAAACACGAGAGCAGATATAGATAACGAGAAAACAACCAATTGGAAGAAGGAATTAGAGAATGAGACTGGAGATAAGGTTTTTATTGTGGATATAAAGCTTCTTTCCGAAATGGCCGAGATGGAAGAAGGGGAGATTCAGGAATATATGGATATGTTTGATAAAAAGCCAAATAGAGTTGAAGATATTATAGAGGGGGCTTTTGAGGTTCTGAATCTAATTACCTTCTACACAGGCTCTGAAAAAGAGTGTAATGCTTGGAGTATTGTAAAGGGTAGTACTGTAAAAGAAGCCGCAGGAGTAATTCATACAGACTTAGAAAAAGGCTTTATAACAGCAGATGTTGTTAATTTAGAAAAAATGTTAGAAGTTGGGGGATGGGTGGAGGCAAAAGAGAATGGTTTGGTTAAGAATCATGGCAAGGAGTATGTAGTTGAGGATGGAGATTATATTATTATCTTAGCTAATACAAAGTAAATTTCTTTCTAGAAGTGGATTTTTTGAATTGTATTTTGAAATCTAGTAAAAATAATGCTAAGATTCTCCTGCTTAGTATGTGGAGTATACATAGAGATTGTTGTGTAAACTGACTTTTTCTGCTAAAATTCCATTCGCGAGATAATTTAAGGTATCTAAGTATTAATGGCGGACAAGAAATTGAAAAATTATGAAATGATGGTGGCTTTAAAACCTCTTTTACCAGATGATCTAAGGAAAGAATTACACAAAGAGTTTGTGGATATGGTCCAGGACGATGGGGGCGAGGTTCTAGATGTTGATGTTTGGGGTAAGAGATATTTGGCATACAAGATAAAGGGTCATAATGAAGGTTATTATATAATCTATAACTTTAAGGTTTCCCCAGATAGGGTAGCTGAGATCAGAAGACAGATGCAATTAAAACAGGAAATATTGAGATTTATGATTGTTGAGATAGAGAATGTTGATAATATAGGGACAGGTATTAAGAAGAAAGAGATAAAGATTTAATAGAGATTTAATAATACGGTCGTATAGTTAGAGGTAAGTTAATTTATAATAAATATTTTAAAATGGCAGCAAGATCTTTAAATAAAGTTCTCCTTATAGGAAACTTAACTAGGGATCCAGAGATGAGGTATACAAACTCTGGAACACCTGTTGTTACATTTGGGATGGCTACTAATAAGTCTTGGAAAGACTCAGATGGTGAGACAAAAGAATTAGCAGAATTCCATAACCTGGTAGCATGGAACAAGATGGCTGAGATATGTCAGCAGCTTTTAGCAAAGGGAATGAAGGTTTATATAGAAGGTTCTCTAAACACAAGGTCGTGGGAAGGAGATGATGGTGTTACCAGATATAAAACAGAAATCAGAGTAGATGAGATGATCTTACTAGACAGCAAAGG
>DCVX01000007.1:0-12794 GCA_002328805.1 Candidatus Dojkabacteria bacterium UBA2177 | reverse complement strand
AAAAGATGTTTCTTACAAGGATGTATACCAACTTAAGAAATATACTTCTGTTAAGGGAAAGATTATCTCTACTGAGAAATCTGGAGTATGTCATAAGCATCAAAGAAGATTAACGAGAGCAATAAAGAGGGCTAGATATATGGCTTTGCTACCATACTCTTCAGACGAATAATCTTTTAAGCAAATTAAGAAATTAAAAAGGGAGACTTTAGGGTCTCCCTTCTTTTATTCTGTTATGCTAATTCCACTATTTTGATTGAAAATAAAGCTATTTTTAAGTAATATAATATAACGATGTCAAAACTGCCTTTACTTGAAAAAAATGCGTATTTAAGCCTAGTTATCAAAGATAATGGTTTGTGGGCTCATTTAGCTTATACTGACCATAATGCTAGGAGAGAATATATTCTCGGAGATTTCACAGATCTCCACCCACTTAGACATAGGTTAGACGATGATGTCTTCACTCAAGAATTTTGGTATGACTATTTCGACAATCTTGAGCGAGTTTTCAATTGGGACATTGTAGATAGAGATAGGAATTCAATATTCACCTTTCGTCAATTTAAAAAGGAAGGTGATGGTGTTAATGGCATAAGAATCCAGATAGATGACAACCAAGAATTCTTTGACAAGATCTTTTCCTCCATAAGAAATTTCTCAAAAGATATCTCCCTAAGAGTGGTAGATGATAGATATATGCAAGAAACGCTCGAAGAGCTTATAGATAGGGGTGAATATGAGGACATTATGTATGTAGATATGGATCTTATGGACTTCTCAATATTCAGGATAAAAAAGATTTATGATAAGAAGGAGAAGGTAGATAGAAAAGTCTTTTCTAGAGCAAAAATAAGTCGGAAAGGCGATCTCACTTTAGTGGACAGCGTTAGAGATTCTAGATTTAAAGCTTTTCTGGCAACAGACCTTAACCAGAAGGAAATGGTTAATTATTGGAGTAACTTTGTTCTTAATAGAGTTCTCTCTTTGGAAGATCCTAATATCCTAGATATACTTAGATCATATTCAACTATACAAAACCACTCCCTATTCAGAGATAACAAAGAAAAACTTGAAGGCTTCGGAGTTTCTGGAAAAGAAAGCTGTCTGATTATCTCTGGGTATATCCCTCAAGTTTTAGGTAAATCTAAAACACTTTTGACTCTTATTGATGGATTAGAGCTAGAAGGGTCTTTTGACTGTACTTGGGATCTGGATATGAGGTTACTATCCTATGGAAAGAGTTATATACATGCTACAAACTCTGTAGATGTTATCCTAACAAGCAAAGTCATGCATCCAAGCTTTACCAAGATTGTTATTCCTCGTCATAAATTTACAACTCCAAATAAAGTGGTCTTTAATGGAAAGATTGAATCTCTTGAACAGAAGGAAAGAGAAATTTTAGCAATCTCATGTAAGTTCAATTATATTAATCTCCCAGACCAAGAAAAATTTGTAATGAGCGGTGTTCTTAAAGATGGTTTTAAAATTCCCCCAGAGAGAGGGTTAGGAATAGAGCTGGTTTCCTCGAAAGATGGTAAGAAATATGAATCTTTACTAATAGATGTTCGACCGAGACCAATTATTTACGGTCCCGATAGTTATTCTAATAAATCTAAATTACAAAATTGGCTGTAATGATAGTAAGAAGAAAGATTTTTGAAAAATATAAAGATTACCGTTTTAGTATTCCATACCAATCAGGAGATAAAATTAATGTAAAGGCGGGGGAGAGTATAAAGAAAGGGGGAGAGATATTAACAAAAAGTGGAAGTCATATAACACATTCTTTCTATCTTCCAGAAGAGATTGATGTTCAGGTTTCTAAACTAAAGGAACACATAAACTGTATCGACGGAGAACTTGTCGAAAAAGGAGATGTTCTTGTAGAGAGAGTTATGCCAGGAGGTCTCTCTGTGAAGAAAGTGGTGTCTCCAGTCCAGGGAGTTGTAGACCTTTCTAGATTAAAGAGCGGTTATCTAGACATTCTTGGGGAGGAGGAAGAGACCATTATAAAAAGCAGCTTTGAGGGTGTAGTAGAAGGTATAGACCCTATAGATGGTATCAATGTTATTTCAGATGCCTATGCCTTGGACCTACTATCCATATCAGATGCCAATAACAGAGGTAAAAAGGATAGAAGGATAGTCGGGGAATTTACTGTCATAGGAAATGGTAGAGATTTAGTGCTAAAAGCAGATGAGGAGAGCTACAGAGACAAAGTTGTTTTTACAGGAAAATATCTCCATCCAGAATTACTCTATGATCTCTTCCAGAAAGGTGCTCTTTTTGTTTTAACCTATTCTATGGACTACATGGATTTTAGAAAGCAAGGTCTTCCAGTGGGAATAGTCGGAGGTTTTGGTGAAATATATTCAAGTAAAGATATTGCGGAATTAATATCCTCAATGGAGAGTGTATTTGTTATAGTAGATTATGATGAGAGTCAAATATTTTTTGTCACAAATAACAAGACATACACGACAAAGGAAGAGTTATTTGTTAAGACTGCAATTGGAAGTAAAGTCATTTCAAGAGCCCTTTCTAATTATGGAATGTTAGGAAAGGTTGTAGGAGTGGAAGAAGAGAGTAACTATATAAATGTTGAATGGGAAGGCGGTCAGAGGACAATAATAAACATTGGAAGTGTTGAGTTTGTCTCCATCTAGAATTCGAGTATATAATGAAGAATAATATTTAAAATTTTGCTGACAAAATCATGAAAGAAGAAGACCAGAAAGATAACGAGCAGGGATTCCAGAAAGTAATTGGAATTGGAATGGCAATAGTTGTTGTGTTTACCATGGGGCTTATTGTAGGAAGAAGTGTTGATGTAGGTTCAAGTATTTTCCCAATAACGACATCAAAAAATCTTGATATGGAAATGTTCTGGAAAGTACTTGATTTAGCCAGAAAAAATTACGTTGATTCCGAGGAAATAGTGGAAGAAGATTTGGTTTATGGTGCTATAAAGGGAATGGTTAGTTCTTTGAATGATCCTGCAACGGTATTCTTAACTCCTGAGGAAACAGAAGAATATGATGCTGCTAGTGAAGGGAAATTTTTTGAAGGAATAGGTGCAGAGTTAGGTTATGATAATGGGCAGGTTATTGTTGTTACTCCTTTAGAAGGTTCCCCGGCAAAGGCTGCAGGGATAAGACCAGGGGATTATATTCTGAAGATAGATGACTATGAACTTACAAGTGGAGATACTGTTTATGATGCAGTAGCAAAAATAAGAGGAGAAGCTGGAACAGAAGTTGTTCTAACGGTATTACATCAAGGGGAGAGCGAACCAGTAGAGATTACAATTACCAGAGATGAGATAACAATCCCAAGTATGTCTTTGGAATTTATAGGTTCAAATCAAGAGATAGCACACTTCAAGATTGGTCGGTTTACCGAAGCTTCCTATGATCTCTGGATCTCACAGTGGGATAAGAATGTCCAAGATATAGTAGATTCTGGTGTAGATAAAATGATCCTAGACCTTCGTGGTAATCCTGGAGGATTTTTTGACGCTGCCATTTACGCAGGAGACGACTTCCTAGGTGAGGGGTTTGTAATATCTAAGCAAAAAGATGCTAAGGGCAACATAAAGGACTATAATTCTACTGAGGGAGGAGATCTTTTAGATGTCGAATTGGTAGTATTAATTAACTCTGGAAGTGCTTCTGCATCTGAAATCCTCTCTGGGGCTCTTAAACAGGCCGAGAGAGGGATACTAATAGGGGAGGAGACATTCGGAAAAGGAACAGCACAGAGAGTATATGACTTAGAAGATGGTTCTTCTTTACACCTTACTATATTGAAGTGGTTGCTTCCAGATGGTAGTAGTATAGAAAGGGATAATGCTATCACTCCAGAGATTGAGGTTAAGCTTACAAACGAGGACTTTATTGAAGGGAACGATCCTCAATTGGACAAAGCAATTGAGGAACTAAATAAATAAATTATTAAATAATTATGTAAATATGGAAAAGGAAGATAAGGAGAAAAAGGTTGTTAAGGAAACCAAAAAAATCAAGGAAAAAGGTAAAAAGAAGAACCCAAACAAACAAGTTCTTCTCTTTACTGGGATATTCCTTGTAACTTTAGGAACATTCTTTTTAATATTTTTCTCCGGGTATATAGCAATTAGTTATTCTCCATTAATAAGAAACTATATAGTTGAAAACTTTGATGAGGGGTATATTTCCACAGAAGAGGAGGGGAAGAGATATGTTATTACCCAAGAAGAAAAAAATGTAGTGGAAATCATAGAAGAGGCTGGGCATTCTGTAGTTAGTATAGCAATCTCCCGACTGACTTTAAGCAAGGAAGAGGGTTTGACAGATAAAAACCAGAATATAGGATCTGGATTTGTGGTGGATTCCAGTGGGCTAATTGTCACTAACCAGCATGTTGTGTCCGATACAACCGCAGATTATACTGTTATTACAGAAGATGGAGATGAATACTCTGTAGTAGAAATTTTGAGAGACGATTTCAACGATATCGCCCTTGTAAAAGTAGCTCTAGAAGAAGGAGAAGAATTATCGGCTCTTCGCTTAGGAGATTCAGATTCCCTTCTAGTGGGTCAAAGTGTTATTGCAATAGGAACACCTCTAGGGGAGTATGCAGGAAGTGCTACAACTGGAATAATAAGTGGCTTGCACAGGTCTGTAACAGCTAGCTCTGGTTGGTTTGGTTCGACAGCAAAGACTTATGAGGATGTAATACAAACAGATGCTGCAGTAAACCCAGGGAACTCAGGGGGACCTCTAATAAATTCTCTTGGGGAGGTAATTGGTATTAACTTTGCTACGACCTCGGGAGCAGACAACATATCTTTTGCAATACCAATAAACAAAGTAAAGACAAGACTAGAAGAATACAGAACTTACGGTAAATTTATAAGACCATATCTTGGGGTTTCTTACCAAATGATTTCTGAATACGAAGCTCTTTACTACACGGACGTTGTTCCCGGAGCTTTAGTTTTACGAGTAGATCCATCATCTCCAGCTTTTAAAGCAGGGATTGCAAGAGGGGATATAATAGTTGAATTTGGAGAAGAGAAGGTTGATAGATCTCTAGCTGATATAATTCAGCGACATAATGTTGGAGAAGAGGTAGAGTTGAAACTTGTTAGAGAAGGGCAGGAGAAAAATATAAAGGTTGTTTTAGGAGAGTTAGATTAAGACAAACGAATTAAAACAAACCTATTGTGATTTCTGGAATCCTTGATTATATCTGTCTCGTAATTACCTAGAACCATTCGCAAGTCCTCTAGGGTGGATGGTTCTATTTCAATAAGTAAAGTAATATCTAAAGAAATGTCCTTTTTACAAGCTTTTTCAACTTGTGATATTAGCTCTTTATAATACTTAAGACCATCTTTTCCTCCCAAAAGTGCTCGTTTTGGTTCAAAATTTAGAACACTTCTATCTAGCTTTTTATAAATCTTCTTAGGAATATATGGTAAGTTTGCAATTATTAAAGTCCCATCTTTTAGCTCAGTAGCTTTGAGAAGATTTCCCTTTAAAAAGGTTACTTTCTCGTTAATTTTATGTAACACGGCGTTTTCTTTTGCAATACTTAATGCTTGTTTATCTATATCAATTCCACAGAGATTGATTTCTTTTTTATCTTTTAGGACTTTCGCTATGGAAATTATGATACAACCGCTACCAGTACCAACATCTATAACATTCTTATAGTTAGGATTCTCTTCCAAAAACGAGATTGCAATATCTACCATCTGCTCTGTTTCTGGCCTAGGTATAAGGGTTCTTTTGTTTAATAGAAATTTATTACCATAAAATTCACTTTCTCCACGGATATAATCCCAAGGTTCTCCAGTCTCTATTCTTTTTAAAACTAGAGTAGGGGATATTGCCTTCTCATTACAATAATCTTGTATCTCCTTTGAGATTCTTGAAATATCATGATAGCCAGTATCGTTGAGAACTCTTTGAATTTGGTATAACTCTTTAAGATTTTCGCTCACTTTTCTCTGTTTCCTGTAATAACTGAGTCATAATCCCTTCACGAACATCGTTAATAATCTCCTCTAAATCTCCGTTTAAAACGGCTTCTATATTAAACCAAGATTTCTTGATCCTATGGTCTGTTATACGGTTCTGTGGGAAATTATATGTTCTAATTTTCTCTGCTCTCATCGCGGAGCCTATCATGTCAGATCTAAGAGAATCTCTTTTAGTGGATTCTTCCTGTCTTTTTTTCTCATAAAGTCTTGCCCTTAAAAGTGCCATAGCTTTCTCCCTATTTTGTGCTTGGAACTTTGTTTCCTGACAACTTACCACAATCCCAGTAGGGAGGTGTGTGATTCTAACTGCGGAGTCGGTTTTGTTTACACATTGTCCACCTGCTCCAGAAGCTCTCATGACATCAATTTTAATATCTTCGGGATTAATTTGAATATCTACTTCCTTGGCCTCAGGTAGGACAGCCACAGAAGCAGTAGAGGTGTGTATTCTTCCAGAAGATTCTGTAACTGGGACTCTCTGAACTCTATGCACACCACTTTCGTATTTAAGATCTTTAAAAACATCTTTACCTTTAATTATTGCAACAACCTCTTTGTAACCACCTGATTCTGAAATACTACTTTCTACCAGTTGAACTTCCCAATCTTTTGTAGAAGCGTAATTATTATACATACGGAATAAGTCTGAAGCGAAAAGAGAAGCCTCGTCTCCCCCAGCTCCTGCACGAATCTCTAATATTACAGATTTAGAGTCATCTTCGCTAGAAAATCGCCTTGCTATCTTCATACTTTGAATCTCTTGATCTAGGGATTCTATCTCTGATTCTAGAGTCTCGATCTCTTCAATTGCCAATTCCTTTATCTCATGATCGCTTTCATTTTCTACCATGTATTTAGCATCCTTGAGACTTTTAATTTTCCTCTGTATCTCACTAATATTTCTTGCTAAATCTGAAAAATAGGCCAAATCTTTACTAAGCTTAGAAAGATCCTCGGAGTTCCCTTGTAATTTTGTAAGCTTTTTTTGTAAAGCGTCAACCTCTTTTTGTGCAGTATTTTTGCTGTATTTTTTTTCTAATGTTGCAATGTCCATATATGGAATAATATCACTTTAAATTCCTTTAGTGAATTAATTGTTTTAGGTGTTGTTACTTAGAAACCTTTGCGTTTTCTAACATATCCTTTAGTGTGAGAGTAGAAGCTGGCTTTGAAGAAGTCTCCTGAGACTCCTTTCTTCTTTTTTCCATCTTCTCTCTTTTAGATTTAAAGGACATGTTTTTAGACTTTTCGACTCTCTCTTCAAATTTCTTGACAAGATTGTCCGTATCGACGATCTTTTGCTCTCCTGTATAAAAAGGGTGACATTTTGAACAGATTTCGACTGTTATTGAATCATCTTGTAAGGTGGAACCTGTTATAAAACTGTTCCCACAGGAACAAGTGATCATTAAATTGTGATTGTATTCTGGATGAATTCCTTTCTTCATAACGAATGTGATTATAGCAGAACAAATATGAAGTGTCTAGAAATTATTATAGCCTTTTTATGAGGATTAGGTTATGGGTCTTTAAGGGAATTTCCTAAAATGGTATATTGATCTATGGAATATCCTAAAAGCATCCAAAACAGAATAAAGAGAGTGGGGGGGCAGGTAGAAGGAGTTAAGAAGATGATATTACAAGGTGAAAGTGGAGATAAGGTTATGACTCAATTACAAGCCAGTATTTCATCTTTAGAGAGCTTGAAAACAGAGCTTATTAAACAGCAGATGAAAGAGAGTATGGTAGAGGATGTTAAAAAATCTCTTGGGATATAATTCAATTTATTGGGTATATATATCTAACAGGAGAGAACAAACTGCCCCAAGAAGAATTTGATATACTTAGTAAGTATTTCTATTTTTGAACAACTAACAGCATGAAAATTAAAAGAATTGGATGGACAAGTTTCTTAATAACGAATGATAACATTTCAATATTAACAGATCCTTTGGAGTTGTCTGAATCTGGAGCTAGTTTTCCTAAAACTAGGGTGGATGTTGCTCTGTTTACTAATTATTCAAAAAAAATAAAGAAGGGAATTTTGAAGGATAATAAGCTAGATAACAAAGTTGTTTCAGAGAAGAGGGAAGAAGTAATGGAGATTAGTACTCCAGGAGAATATGAAGTGGGAGGAATGATGATTAGAAGGGGAATTGGAGACGATTTCTTTATTATTGACGAAAAAACCATTAGGGTAGTATATCTAGGGGGAACAAACAATAATTTTGATCCCAAGAAAACAAAAAATCTTGGAGATGTTGATGTCCTAATAGTTCCTGTAGGTGATGGCATAAATTTTATGGATTTTGACAAGATAGAGAGGGTAATTTCTAATACAGATCCATCTATATTAATACCCTGTGCCTACAAGGATGGTGGGAGTGGGAAGAAAGATCTTAAGAGTAAGGAAGAATTTATTAAATACTTTGGTTTTGCTAATGTTCGCGAAGAGAATTACATAAATGTTTCCAAGAGAAAGGTAGAGAAGGAACAGCAAAGTGTAGAGGTTGTGTTTTTGAAATAAAATATTAAACAAGAAAATATATGGATAGGGTTCCTCCACAAAACATAGAAGTAGAGCAGTCTCTCCTGGGATGTATGTTGGTTGACAAAGACGCTATTATTGCTGTTTCAGGTTGGCTCATGCCCGAGCATTTTTATGACGACAGACATGTACAGATATATTCCAATATTTTGGATCTTTTCAATGAAGGGCTTCCTGTAGATTTAATAACTCTTACAGACAAGCTTAAGAAGCAGAGAAAACTTTCTTCCATTGGAGGAAGGACATATCTTGCAGATTTGGCCACTATGGTTGCTACTTCAGCACATGCGGAGGAGTATGGTCAAATTATAAAGGAGAGTGCAACGAGAAGAGGCCTCATATCTGCAGCTAGAAATATTACAGAGATGGCCTACAAGGAAGATGTTGGTATAGATGAAGTTATAGACACCTCAGAAAAGCAGGTTTTTGATGTTGCCCAAAGTGGAACAAGAACAAACTTTGTTCATATTAAAGATCTTTTGAAAGATGCCTATGAAAGGGCAGAGAGAGCAGATAAAGATGAGGCATACTTAGGAATCTCCACAGGCTTTAAGGATTTAGATGACCTTCTAGGAGGTTTTCAAAAATCTGACTTAATAATTGTTGCTGCAAGACCTTCTGTTGGAAAGACGGCTTTAGCATTAGATATGATGAGACATGCTGCATTGGTTGAAGGTAAAACTGTGGCATTTTTCTCTTTGGAGATGTCTAAAACACAGATTATGGATAGACTTCTTGGTATGCAATCAGGAATTCCTTTTTGGGAGATTAGGACTGGTCGTTTAAGTGATAAAAAATTTGTAAAACTTGCAAATACCATGGGTGAGCTTGCTGAGGGAAACATCTTCATAGATGACCAGGCAGGACAGCATATAAATGCACTAAGAACAAAAGCAAGAAGGCTGGCTCTCGAGAGGGGTTTAGACATAATCTTTGTAGACTATCTACAATTAATGCATGGAAATAGCAAAGAGAGTAGAACTCTAGAGGTAGGCGAAATATCTCAAGGATTAAAGAATATTGCTAAGGAATTAGATATACCAGTTGTAGGGTTATCTCAGCTATCTAGGGCTATAGAACAAAGGCAGAGTAGAAGGCCACAGCTTTCAGATCTTAGAGAATCTGGTTCTATTGAGCAGGACGCAGATGTTGTAATGTTTGTAGATAGGGAAGAAGTTTGGGATCCTGAAACCGAGAATAAGGGAGTAGGGGAGTTAATTGTTGCAAAACATAGAAATGGACCAACTGGGATTGTAAAGTTAGCCTTTGTTAATGAAATTGCTAGCTTCAGAAATCTGTATAAAAAATAACTCCTAAATTTCTCCTAGGGTCTGGTCTAGTAAGCCAAATTTCAGTATAATTACGGCAATGCTGTGCTTTTGCACACTATCTTATGGTCGGGTGGTGGAACTGGCAGACACGCGGGACTCAAAATCCCGTGCTAGCAATAGCGTGAGGGTTCAACTCCCTCCTCGACCATCTAAGGATGATTTTATTTAAAAAGAAAAGTTATGGAAGATTTCATTTTAAATCTGCTCGAAACTGCTGGCAGTATAGATTTTAAATTTGTTTGGCAGATCTTTTCCTACGGTTTAGTTGTTTTTTGCTTTGTTATCCTGTATTGGGTATGGCTAGATTCAGGAGAAAGAACATCAAATAGAACCGTCAGAATATCCTATGTTATCCTTGTCGCCGTATTGAATGTGGTTGGGTTGTTAATATATTTAATCATTAGGCCTAGCCAGACAATTGAGGAGATATATTGGGCAGATTTGGAAAGAAGGTACCTCAAATACGAAACCGCAGAACTAGGAGATTGTCCTAGGTGTGGTTCCCAACTTTTTCCTGGTTATACATACTGCCCAAATTGTCGGTATAAGTTGAAGACGAAGTGTCCAAGATGCAAGGTTTATGTAGGCAAGAAGAATAAATTCTGTCCCCACTGTGGTGGAGAATTGAGAAAGAGAAGAAGTCCTGAGCAAGAATCTCCAACAAAAGAAGTTATGCAACAACAAATCGAGGCTACCAAGGAAGAAGCAAAAGAGACTGTAGAATCTGAAAAAACTAGATACAGCCAAAGAGGTGGCCCCGCTATGAAGATAGGGGAATCTGTGGTTAATGGTTATAAATTGGTATTAGGGAAGATAAAAGGAGCTTTTAATAAGAAAGAAAAGAAAGCAGAAGATAAAACTTTTAATACAGAGTTAACAAACAAACAGAAGAAGGCGAAAAAGAAGAAGAGTGGGAAGAAAAGTAAAAAGTTCAAAAAAGAGAAGCCTTCAAAAACCACCAAATAACGGATAATATGCTATCATAGGCTAATATAATATAGCTATAAATAGTTGTGTACTTAGATATCCTTGAGAAAATTCAAGATATGTTAAATAGTGTCAGCCCACTTATACTTTTTACTATCGTGGTGTTCTTGGGTATGTATGTTTTTTGGTCTGGTTCAATGAAGACTCGAAAGAACATATCATCTGTTTATGATATCTTTGTTACCTCCATTTTTGGGGGGGTAGTTGTTGGAAGGGCTTGTTATATCATTATAAATTGGGAGCAATTTAGCAATCTTATATGGTACTGGTTGCCTTATGAAAAGTATGGAGACGAAATCTATCTTTTTAGACTTTTACCGTGGAGGTTTTTGAGAATCTGGGATTGGAGAATAGATATATTATCCATGTTTGTCGCCTTTCTCCTAATTGCAACATTTTGGGTTCTTGTCGTAAAGAAGTGGAAATGGAGTCATATGTTTACAACAATATTCTTTACTGCAGAAGTAATGCTTGCACTCTCTTTCATTCTTCTTGGAGGAAGTACTGGAAACCAAGAATGGTTAACACAAGGTATTGTAATGGTTTTGCTACCTTTGGTACTTTTCTTCCTCAAGAATTCTGTAAAGAAGGCAATTATTGGTAAAAAGGAACTCAAGATTTTAATGCTTCTAGACATATTTTTTATCTTATTAACAACGGCCTATGTTACCTATACTTACCTAATTGCTGATATAAGTAATACAGAAAAAGGTTCCATAATAATTTTTACTCTGTGGTCCTTGTTGGGAATATTTTTCTATATGAAAGAAACAAAGCAGGCAGACATTACCATAGAGAAATTATCTTCTGTTCGTACAGTTTCCCGTTTGGACATAAATCAACCAATTAAATTGCCCCAATAAGCATGGTAAAAATAGACGAAAAAAATAAGGGGAAAAGATTAGACCTTTTTGTTTTAGAAAGTCTTCATGAGAAGGGTTACAAATTTATTTCGAGAAACTTTCTAACCAAGAATTGGGGTGGTATTGCAAAGGTCAATGGAATTAGTAGGAAGCAATCCTACAAGTTAAAGATGGAAGATGAAGTAGACTTAGATATGAGGCAGGTTGAAGATCTCAGAGAAAAAATGACATCATCAACAGAGATTAAGCCCCAACATAGAGATTTAGAAGTCCTTTTTGAGAGTGAAGATTTTCTCATTGTAGAAAAACCGAGAGGTGTTGTAGTCCATCCTGGTATAGGGAATGAAGACAGCACCCTTGTTAACTATGTAAAGGGTTATCTTTCTCAAAAAGACGATTTTAAAGAAGAAGTCCAAAGGGCTGGTGTTGTGCATCGTTTAGATAAGGGAGTTTCGGGATTAATGGTTTTTGCCAAAAATTTAGAAATGCAGAAACACTTACAAGAGCAATTTGAAAATCACGAGGTTAAAAAGATATATTTAGCTAGTGTTGAATATAAAGAATTAAAGAGGGGAATCAAAAAGTATTTCCCAAGTGAAGAGTCAGAATACTTGGATATAGATAATGAAATAGAGAAATTAGAGGAGAGCAATTTTGTTTTTGATAAATCTTGGCTTAAAGCTGAGGGATATATATCAAGAAGTCCTAGGAATAGGGTTAAAATGCAATTTAGAAAGTATTTTGGAAGACGTGGAAAGAAAGCAATAAGCTATATAAAACCCCTTAATAAAGATCATCTTCTAATCGTTATTAAAACAGGAAGGATGCACCAGATAAGGGCAACATTGGAGTATTTTGGAATAGGTATAGCAGGAGACACTCTGTATGGACCAGCAAGAGCTAGAAGTATGCCAGATTCAATAGAGTTAAGATCTGTATTCTTAAGTTTTAGAGAGCTAGATGGATCAGATTTTACAATCATAAAAACTAAGTAATCGAAGGTATTCTTAATTATATATTTCTTTCACCTT
>DCVX01000004.1 GCA_002328805.1 Candidatus Dojkabacteria bacterium UBA2177 | reverse complement strand
AAGGGAGGTCCTCATTAAGATTCTCTGTTTCTTTTTTCTCTACCTGTTCATTTAACTTTTCTAAGGATCGTAACATAACAATTGCTATTAGATACCCTCCTCCAAAGCTCATTAATACTAGTGGAAATATCATGGATATAGATATCCTCCTTATGTTCTCCAAATCTTCCATTCTAGATTCCATAACCAGCTCCTGTTGCTCTTCCGACAATGCCCTGAATCTTGGTCTTTCAAGCCTCTGAGCCCAGAAACTTCCTTCAGGAAACTCGTTCTCAGGGGTCCAACTCTTCATGTAATCAGCAATTAAAACATTAACAACTAGGACAAACAGTAGAGAGAAAAGAGAAAGTAGTAATGAATACCAAATAGTAAGTTTAAATTTTAACGATTTTGTAAATTTCATTTTTTATATTTTCAAATTAAGATTCTTTATACACATATCCCTTACCACGAACCGTTTGTATATATTTTTTCTTTGGGTCCGATTTCTTTCTAAGAGTTTTAATATGTGTCTTTACTGTATCTGAAAACATATCTACTTCACTGTCCCAGACATGTTCTAGAAGCTCTTCTGCAGAGACAATCTCCCCTCTCTTATGTAGGAGATATTCCAATATCCCCATCTCCTTGTTTGTTAATTGTATTTCCTCTCCCTCTTTCTTAAGGAGATTCTCTTTAGGAAGAACTTCGTAGTCTCCAAACTTTAAGACCAGGGTCTGACCCTTCTGAGTTCTTCTTAAAACTGCCTCTACTCTAGCTAAGAGCTCTTTCATATCAAAGGGTTTGGTAATGTAGTCATCGGCTCCATTATCAAAACCTTCAATCTTGTCATATATCTCTGACCTTGCAGTGAGCATTATTATTGGGACACTCTTGCCTTCCTTCCGAACCTTTTTAGCAATCTCCATACCATCTAACTTAGGAAGATTTAAATCTAGGATTAGGCAATCATAGGAATTCATATTAATCTTGGAATACCCTTCCTCTCCATCCTCTGCTTCATCTACCACATAGCCATAATCTTCTAAGAAATTTTTTACAAGTTCTCTTAATTCATTTTGGTCTTCTACTATTAACATCTTCATAACCAATTATACTACTAATTAAACTAATCCCAGGGAGAGTTACCACCCTGGGAATTAGAGAGAATTTTGTTTAACCTTTAGAGGTTAGGGCATTCTCCAGTTCCTTGACCACCCATTCCACCAGCTCTTCTATTCTGGTGTCCTAGTAGTCCTAGATCTTCTCTGAGATTCCTAAGCTCTTGGAGTTCTTCTTCTGTAACCTCTTCACCTGAGATTAACTCATTGATTACATCCAGCATGAATTCTTCTCTTCGAGCTCTCATTTCTTCACGGAGAGCTTCTCTCTCTTCTTCACTGAGGTTTCTTCCTGCACCTTGTAAGCCTCTTCCACCAACAGGTCTTACTTCTTCCATAGCTTCGAGGATTTCGACTTGTCTGTCAGTGAATTCCCCTGTGTCTATTGCAGCATCTATTATTTCCTGTTTCTCTGCCATTCTTTCAGCCATATGTTCCTCTCTGACTTCATCCGAGAATCCCAAGGCTATTCCTTGTGCATTGACTTTGGAAACTGCAAAGATGCTTCCAATGAGGACTGCTAGACCTAGAACTGAGTATGTTGCTAGCTTCTTCATAGAGATAGATTATTAAAATTTAAATATGTGACAACTATACCGTTTGAATGGTGAAATGAAAGTGAAAAATGGGGGTCTGACCCCATGATATAATTAAGGATGAAAACTGACTTTGACTCTCTAAAAGACCTACACCAATACTACGCTGTCCACAACACATGTAAGCTAAAAACAGTAGCTACACAGCCAGTTTATGAGATAAAACCACCCTCCTCCGGTATCTTATTCATAGGAGAAGCCCCTGGTAGAAATGAAGATCAACAAGGAAGACCCTTTGTAGGTGCTGCTGGCAAATTCCTAGACGAATTATTACAAACCATAGATTTAACAAGAGACCAAGTATACGTAACTAATATTGTTAAGTACCGCCCCCCTAACAACAGAGACCCTCAAGAAGATGAAAAAAAGGATTGCAGAGTATGGTTAAACAGTGAATTACTCTTTGTCAAACCCAAAGTCATCGTTACACTAGGAAGACATGCTCTAGAAAAGTTTGTTCCTGACGGAAAGATCTCTACAGACCATGGAAAAGACTTCACACATCCAACAGGAATCCCCGTATTTGCAATGTATCATCCTGCAGCAGCACTCTACAACCCAAACCTCAAAGAAACAATGAAAGAAGATTTTAAGAAATTGAAAGGATTTCTAGAAGGTTTAGAAACTAAAACAAAGAAAAATAAAAAGAAAAAAGAAGCTATAGATGAGATACTAGATATGTAACCATTCTAATTACCCCAAAGGTTGAGGATACTCAAGATTTTAAGGATTATTCCTTATGATCCCAACCCTCATCGTAGAAGATTTTCTCTGCAACAGTTCTGTAATTGTTACATATCTCATCCTCTTCAAACCATATCTTTATTTCCCTCTTAGCATTCTCTGGGGAGTCTGAGGCATGTAACATTGTTCTCGTTGCCCTAGAGATATAATCTGCTAAAGCAAATGTGTCAAAGGAATAGTCATCTCTAATGGTCCCAACATCTCCTTCTGCTGGACTTGTGCTTCCTAAAAGTTTTCTTACTCCAGAAACTACCCCATGTCCCTCAAGAACCATAGCAATTATTGGCCCACATGTAAGGTAAGAGATATTGTTTTGTCTAATTATCTTTCCTCTTTCTAAAGAATTCCAATCTGACACATCCTCTCCCCTAGCAATTGCTCCCTTCTTTGCCTTTTCCCCTGTCTCAATTAAGTAAGATTCTTTATTTTCGTAATGTTCTCCTACTTGTTCTTTAGTTGCGTTTAACATCTTCATTGCAACTATCTTAAAACCTTTTCTTTCAAATCTTGTTAGTATTTCTCCTACTATCTGTCTTTGTAAGACATCAGGTTTCATTAATAATAATGTTTGTTCTAGAATGATTTTTTTCATATTGCAGGGGTCGTACCCCACGCCAATTATACAGAATATCAGTATTCCAATCAATTACTTAACTTATTACATTAGAAATGGTATAATGGTGCATAGGAATACAACGCCTTGTCGTTGAAATATACGAAGTTACAACCGGCCATCTAGGTCGGTTTTTTGTTCTTTACGGAATTGTTCATCTGACAGCCGATCACTGTCAGATGAGCCCCTAGGGAGCAAAAGCTGTTAATGGGTGTGGTAGCAATACCCACTCTGTGGGATTGAAGGCCCGCGCCCGACATCCCACAATTAACAGCTAAAGAGAGGGTCAGACCCCAGTTCATCGCGAGTTCAAAGTTGTTTAGTAACCTTAATTGTGGCTAGGAAACTAAATAATTACAAACCAAACACTTATTATCATATCCTTAACAGAGGTCATAACAAAAAAGTGGTTTTTAGACAAGATAAAGATAAAGCAACTTTTCTTAATTACTTATCCTTTTATTCAAAAGAATTTAATATTGAAGTAGACTCATATTGTTTAATGCGAACACATTTCCATTTAATATTAAAAACTAACGAGTATCCGACACAATTATCAAGAATGATGCAAGTATTTATGACAAAATTCTGTATCTATATAAACAAGAAATACCATATGGTTGGAGCGGTTTTTCAAGGGAGGTACAAGAAAAGAGAAATCAGAGATTTTGGGGATCTTATAACGGTAAGAAGATACTTGCGGGATAATCCAGTAAAGAAAGGATATGTAGAACGACCAGGAGACTACAAGTGGATGAGGATAGGAGGACTCTCCTAGTAAGGGTCAGACACCACCTTTTTACTGCTATAATACAAATTATGTCAAAAACAAATGGGGCCAGCAGACCTATAAAAGACGGGGTCAGACCCTTGCTAGAGCCCTTGCTAGAGGAAATTGAAAGAACAGAACCCTGGGACTCTGACTCCCTTCAAAAAATTCTAAGGAATCATCCGAAGAGTGGTGGAGGGATGTATGCCAAGGACGAATTAGTTCGTGCTTACAGGCTAAAACAGAAAGAAGAGGGTTACAAAAGTAAAAAGGTAGAAGAGAGGATAAGGATGAAACCTACAAGAACTAATTCTGGTGTTGCAGTGGTTACAGTTCTTACTAAGCCCTTCCCCTGTCCTGGCAATTGTATATATTGTCCTAACGAGTCTAATATGCCCAAGAGCTACATTGCGTCGGAACCGGGTGCACAGAGGGCTCTGTCAAACAAATTTGACCCGTATGCCCAAGTGTTTAACAGATTAATAGCACTTAAGAATGTGGGTCACAATATTGAAAAAGTTGAACTTATTATCTTAGGTGGGACATGGTCATATTACGACAAAGAGTACCAACGCTCTTTCATCCATGACTGCTTCAAGGCTCTAAATGATGTTAAGGAAGATAGCAGAGATTATGTAAAACCAAGAGAAGAGGAATTAAAGAAGGCAACATGGGAAGATATTGATAAAGTGCACAAAGAAAATGAAACTGCTTACTGTAGAAATGTAGGGCTTGTTTTGGAAACACGACCAGATTACATAACAGAAGAGGAATTAATTAGGATGAGAAGATTGGGAGCGACCAAGATCCAGATGGGGATACAATCTCTTTCTAACAAGATATTAAAGAAGAACAGAATAGGAAGAAAGAATGATTCTGTAAAAAATGCATTTAAACTACTTAGACGAATGGGCTTTAAGATTCACGGACATTGGATGCCTAATCTTTATGGTTCTACTGTTAAAAGAGATATTAAGGAGTATAAAAAACTTTGGGGCAAAGATTACAGCCCAGACGAACTAAAGATATACCCTACTTCAATAATTGATAATACCCATCTTAATTACCTCTACCAGCAGGGATTGTATGCACCATACACAGACAGAGAACTTACCGATTTGTTAAAAACGGTCCTCCCTCTTACACCAAGGTATTGTAGGTTAACTAGGGTTGTTAGGGATATTCCTTCGAACGAGATAGTAGCAGGAAACAAGAAAACAAATTTAAGGCAATTAGTCCAACAGGAGATGGAGAAGGAGAATATTAAAATGGAGGATATTAGGAGTCGGGAGATAAGGGGGGAGAAGGTTACGGAGGATATGTTAGAGATGGAGAAGATAGAGTACAACACTACTGTGAGTAAGGAGATCTTTATATCCTACAAAACTAAGAATACTGACAAGATATGTGGTTTTTTGAGGTTATCTTTACCTAAAGGTAAATACAGACATAAACACTTTTTAGATGAATTAAAGGGCTGCGCAATAATTAGAGAAGTCCATGTGTATGGTAAGGTTTTAGGTTTAGGGAAAGATAGTAATGGTGAATCCCAACATTTAGGTTTGGGGAAGAGGTTAATAGAGGAGGCTGAGAAGATTTCTAAAGATAATGATTTTAAAAGGATATCTGTTATATCTGCTATTGGAACTAGGGAGTATTATAAAAAAAGAGGTTATCAAAATATTAACCTCTATATGCATAAAAATTTGTAAGGAATTTTGCAAAAGGGTTTTATAAGTAGAGATATTAAGATAATTTAATGAGTAGATACTCAAGTTAAAAAACCTTATCTTATATTCTACTATTCTTGTGCATTATTCACACTTTCTTAGATTATTTAAGGGATTTCTCCGCAGAAATACAAGAAGACAAAAAATCCAACGAAAGTTGCAATTGAGACCAAGACCTGTAATCTTACGGGTTTATGATATTCAATTTGGATCATCTGGTCTTCTGAGACTGTGTCTATTTGGATCTCAATGCGTCCCTTCCCATCAACAACCTTTATTTCTCCTTCCATATTGGCATATACGCCAGAAGGAAATAATCGTCGTAAGGGGAGCCAAGAGGCTTCTCTATTGGAGACGAGGAGAGATTACCATTTTTCCCATCAACAGGAAAGGGGAGTCGAAAATAGGAAGACCCTACAGCGTCAATACGCAGTGGTGTCATAAGATCTCCTTCTAAATGGATAACCTCTATCCAGCCACCTCTTCGAACCATGAATCTCTCTCCAGGTTCATAAGTAGACGGAAGACAATAAAAGAAAACAACTACTGCAAGTGTTAAAGCAAGCAGAAAACAAAATATCTGTCTTTCTACTTCTTTTATCTTAAACCTCCTAAATTTCTAGAAAAAGGGTAATTCCGGCCAACAAAACAAACAATTTTAAAAAACGTTTTTAAAGACACGATCGATCTCCTTATGACTAGTGAAAGTGTAAATGTTTAATGAACATAATGATTGTACCAAAAAATAGCACAAAAGTGCACACTATAGGGCATGCGTATCTATTGAAATAACTAATGGGAATTTAGGCATGGGGTTTAGAATATATAGAGATTTAGGGAGTAGAAACTCCAGTTGATATTACTCAACATCGCTACAATTCTCTTACAAACCCCATGCTTTAATTTACACCTTATTAACTTTCACTTTCATTCTCTTCTTGCTTCTTTTCATTTTCATTCTACACCAACGGTTTAGATGGAAGCTCCGCTATAAACCACGTCATAGATGCGGCGAAGAAAAGAGCATTAGCCATAAACAAAAGAGTTACCAAATTCACGGCCAACCCCCAACCTCTTTCGAGCAGGCCTCCCCATTCCTCAGTCCTTGCTTGGCTTTCTGTATCTGTTGTTGAGAAATAGATCTGAGCATTGTTCGCTGGATTAACAAGCCTTCCCAGGAAATCATCCTCATATCGCAGGATCTTCCAACAACCACTAATTTCTTCCTCAACTTGGAAGATGCTATTGTCTACTGCTACTGCATGGTAAAAAAAATCTCCCTGTTGAATCGAGAAATAGCTAAGGGCACTGAACTGAATGAGATAGTTCCCCGGAATCTGCTGAATACAAAATTCTGCGGGATCGGTTTTGTTCGGGATAGAAATCTCGTAATTCGTCCCCGTTATGCTTCTTTCGAAATCTCTCTCGGGATATAAATCTTCGATATCGTCTCCGAGGGAATAAAACTGGAAGATGAACCTGAAAAGAATTATCGAGATGAGTACGAGGAAAGCGGGAACAAAATAGTCAAGAAAATTCTTCTTCATTTTTAACTCCTTTCAAGAGTTAGTGATAGGTGTAAATTTTTAATGAACATAATGATTATATCAAAAAATAGCATAAAAAGTACACACTATGGGGTATATCGCCCAGTTGAAATAATTATCTGAAATCTATTGAAATACAAAGAAAATGATGAGTGTACAGGGGCTCGAACCCTGAACCTAGCGATTAAGAGTCGCTTGCTCTACCAATTGAGCTATACACCCACAATAGCAATTGAGATAATACCAGTAGACAGCCTTTTTTTCAATAACTCCCTACAATTCCTCCAATGGTTCTATTAACTCATCCTCGTCGACTTCATCCTCTAATCTCTTTACTGTTATATTGGGTGCTAATATCTGCCCACCCTTCTTCTCGATCTCTATACTATCTAACTCCTCACCATCTACAACCTTAAGATCTGAATTCAAAACAGACATCTCGTAAACACCCCTATCCACAAGGAATTTATACCTACCTAAACTATCTGTAACTCTCTTGGAAACAAGCTTACCAAAGTCTTTCTCTTTAAGTCCTATTATTGCACCTTCTACAGGTTTCTTATCTGTATCTCTAACAACTCCAAACTTATTACTCTTGGAAAACATATTAAACAACAGAGAGAACAAAGATGGAACGTAAAGTGCTATCATGACATAATTCCACCAAGCTTTTGTGACAATTAGAGCAAAGATACTTAGTAAAAGACCAAATACAAAAAGAAGAATTAAAACAATTTGCCATATTGATTTCGTACCAGAAAAAATCTTAGCAAGATTTTTCCTAAAAGACTTAACATCTACAGGATCCATAGGGATAGAGAAATTAGGAATCTCCTCATCTTTTGTAAGGAATGGATCCCCATGGTAAACATTCTCTAATGGAAAATCTTTCTTACCATACACTATCTTAGAGGGGAAGGTATAATCCCTAGCAGTCACAGTTATGTAATATTCCCCATCCTTAACCTCTGGAGCCATGAAATAACCATTGGAATCTGTAACACTAGTCCAGATCAATTCATGTACCTCATTAAATACTCTTACTACTGCCTGCTTCACTGGTTCCTTAGTTATAGAGTTATATACATAACCACTAACATTAGATTTCTTTCTAAGTCCAAAAAGTGTAAGTATGGAAAGGAATAACTGGAACAAGATATATGGGAGAGAGCCAAGTGTCGCGATTAAGAACCCAAAACCTATCATTAAGTTAATAGCCGTAGTTACAACAGTAAGATTATCCAAAGGTGCCTGTTTCAGTTTTAGGAATGTCTCGTCAAAGAATTTGTCTAATCTATCTATAATCCTTGTTATTATTGGCGGGACTGTTGGTTTTGGAATCTCCTCCTCAGGAACTTCAATAGTAACTTCCAACTTTGCCTCACAATTTCTAGTTACATTATTTACTGAATCTGTAGCTTCTGCACAGAACCTGTATTCTTCAAAGAGATTTCCACTTGCTGTTTTCTCTAGATATTTAAGTTGAATAGTAATATCCCAGAAGTCCCCATTCTCTTTTGCAGTATAAAGGCAGTCATATCTACTACCATCATTGGTTAAACACCAGAAATCCTTGCTAGATATGGCAACATTATCTGTTATTCTATATCGTATGCTTACCTCGTAATCCCTTTCCCAGCTAACATTGGTATTCTCCCCTAGATCTGAAATACCTATGTAATCTATCTGGGGACCTTCATCATCCTGAACACTAAACACAACATTGGACCAACCGCCCTCTACACCATAACTATTCTTTGCTTTAACACGATAAAAATAGATCTGTCCATCCTCAAGATTGTCAAATTCATAAGCA